>NZ_NMPP01000001.1:0-115388 GCF_009192885.1 Xanthomonas sp. LMG 12462
GAAGTGGTCGATGTCCAGCAGGGCGATCAGCAGCGGTTCCTGCGTGCGCTCGGGCGTCGCGGCGGCCTCGCGCGCCTGCAGCCAGGCGGTGACGTAGCGGCGATTGCGCAGGCCGGTGAGGGCGTCTTCCTCGCTCTGGCGACGGATGGTGGCGGCGAGCTGTTCCAGTTCGCGGTGCTGCGCCTGGATCTCCTCGTTCTTGCGCGCCAGTTCCGCGTTGATGCGCCGGCGCGCGCGGCCTTCGCGCACCTTGAGCAGGAAAAAGCCGGCCAGCGCCAGCAGTGCGGCCAGCAGACCGTAGAGCACGCTGCGCTGGCGCTGCGCGCGCGCCTGCAGTTGCGCATACGCAACCTGTTCGGCGACACGGGTGCGGGCAAGTGCGGCCAGTTCGCTGTTCTTGCGCGCCAGGTCCACCGCCGATTCGAGCTCGGCGATCCGGGTCTTGGATTCGACGTTCACCGCCCTGTCGTTGACCGCCTTGTACTCGCGCATGAGGGCAAGCGCCTCGCGGTCGCGGCCGAGTGCGTCGAGGTTGTCGATCATGCGCGGGTACAGTTCCAGCCGCCGGGGGACGTTGTCCCACTGCGTGAACATCTGCCGCGCGCGCTCGAACGCGGCGGCCGCGGCGTCGCGTTGGCCGAGATCGGCCAGCACGTTGCCGAGCGTGGAATAGACGATGCCTCCCTCGCCATGGTCGCCGCCTGGCGCCGCCCCCTCCAGCATCGCGGCCGCTTCGCGCAACAAGGGCAACGCCTCCCGCGGGCGATGCTGCAGCGCAAGTACGTTGCCCAGGTTGTTCAGCAGTCCGATCAGCGACGTCTTGCCATCGGCACGCCCCGCCGCCAACGCCTGCCGGTAGATCGCTTCGGAGCGTTGCAGTTCGTTTGCGCCCTGATAGGCCGTGCCCAGGTTGTTGAGTATGTCCGCGCGCGTCAGGTCCTTGTACGGCATCGCATCGTAGGCAGCGAGCGCACGCTGGCCATAGGCGATCGCCTTTTTCCATTCGTGGGCATAGATGAACACGCCGGTGGCGTTGTGCAGCATGGAGACGTCGTCGGGCATGCCCAGCGCCTTGACCACACGCTCCGCCTCGAGCAGGGCGGCGATGGCATCGGGCATGCGCCCCTGCTGAGCCGACACCAGGAACACGGTCTGGTTGGCCTTGTACTCCACCGGATCCGGATGCCGACGTACTCTGGACAATGCGATGCGGGCGACCCGCAAGGCGTCGTCCTGCGCACCCATCTTGTAGTAGGAACGGGCCAGCAGTCGCCACAACTCGGCGATGTGCGGATCGTGCGGCAGTTCCGTTTCCAGCCGCTTCATCTCGCCTTCGAGCTGCGCGATGCGGAGCGCGTCGCGCGGCCGCCAGATCTCGGCATTGAGTTGCGTGAACAGGCGCACGCGCTGTTGCGGCGACAACGGCTGGGCGAGCAGCGCCGAGCCGATGGAAACCACCCTGTTCGGCTGGCCCGCGGCGGCAGCCGCATCGACCAGTTCCAGGCCGAGCGCGATCGAGCCTTGCTTGTCGGCCGCGGCGTCCCAGGCCGGCATGCCCATCTGCAGCGCGGCCGCCGGGTCTGCGGCACGCACCGCCGCCAAGCAGGCCGGCAACGCCTGCGCCGGTGCGCACCGCTGCATCGCGGCCGTGTGTGCCACCGCGGACGACACCAGCACACTCCCACACAGCAGCATCCTGAGCGACTGCAAGATCAAGCGACTGCGCACTGCCGTTCTCCCCAAGATGCCGCAGCACACGCCGGATCCGTGAATGCGGCGGATATCGTCGCAATCCGGTCCCACGCGCGCCGTTGCCAGCGTGCAGCGACGCCGACCCGTGCAAGGCTATCGGCCACACGGGCAATTTCTTGAGCTCTATCCCATGCAAGAAGCCACGTTACTCACGCTACGCCTGCACTCGCCTTTACCAGCGGTACCGCAACTAGCCCTTCTCCCACCGGAGAGGGGTTGGGGTGAGGGTCCGAGCACGCAGCACATCCATGCGTCCCCAACTCCAATCCCCAAGTCACATCACAGCGGCGTCAGCTGCCTGAGCTGCGCATCATCGGGAAACGCCCGCACGCGGTAACGCGGCGGATACAGCGGCGGCTGCGGCTCCATCAGGTCGCCGAACGCGGCAACAGCCTCGTCCCAGGACACCAGGACGACCGCTTCCTCCTCGGCGTCGTCGTGCGGGACGACCAGGGCGATCCGGTCGACCCTGGGCAGCAAGGTATCCACGCCCTTGGTCCAGGTGCAGAGCGAAAACTGCCGCGCGCCGTCGTCGCGCTCCTGGTAGACGCTGAACGATGCGACGAAGATGTCCTGGTCGGTCGCGTCGTGGAGCTTGTCCAGCGCCGCCTTCTGATCGGCATAGGCAGGCGCGTCCAGCAGCCGGCGCAGATCCGCCTGGCGCTGGCGATGCTCGGGCAACACCAGCGCGAACGGCACCATGCGGCGTGCCTCGTCGTAGGTGAACACCAGCGCGGAGACGTTGCGACCTTGCGCGGCCGCTTCCACGCTCAGTTCCAGCATCGCGCCGATGGCGGCGGCGTCGCGATCACCCACCACCAGCAGGCAGTCGCGCGCCGGCAGCATGAACAGCGGATTGCCCGCCACCGGTACGCGGTACAGCACGTCGGGCAGCAAGGCGCGGCTGGTGTCGTAGGCATCCTGCCATGCGCCACGGAACACGCCGGGTGCGACTTCGACGAAATGGTCGGCGGTCGCGTCACGCAGATTGTCGCGGGCGATCGCCAGGCCTTCGTCCAGGGTGATCCCCCATGCCGCGCGCGGCCCCTGGAACAGCGTGGAGATCGTATCCGGCAGATCCAACGCCAGCAGCTCGACGCAATCCTCGGCGATGTCGCGCCATGCATATGGGAATGGCGCATCGAGGCCTTTCTCCAGCAAGTGCTCCAGCCGCAGCTCCTCGAACATGCCGCGATTGCGGATCACCGGCATCAGCGTCGCGCGCACCTCGTCGAATGTCTTTTCCCGGCCACTCTCTTCCTGCGCGTTGAGCGAGGACGTCACATAGGCGCGCAATGCCTCGGCGCGGCCTTTGCGCGTCGCGGTCCTGTAGGCCTGATAGGCGTTGTGCAGATAGATGGTGTAGCCATTGCCGCCGACCAGTCGGAACGCGTCGGGCTGATAGACCAGACCCTCGCGATAGCCGCGCGCGCGCAGGGCATCGGTGTACAGCCTGGCGAAGGCGTCGGGGCTGGGCGTGCGGCGGAACAGCGTGTCGAACAGTGCAGAGAACATCGGCGGTCGTCCTTGTCGAGTGGCGGCATGCGGGCGCCGCGCGGAATGCTAGCGCAGCTTTGCGGCAGCCGCAGATGGACGCGGACTGCAGTGTCCGCAACGGCACTCCGGCAACTCCGATTGCATCGAGCAACCAGAAAGCGCGCGCACGCTGCTCGGTCAGCCGTCCCTCCCACGTGCATGCACGGCGCACCACATTACGCGTATCAGTGTGCGGCGCGAAATAAAAAGCCCCGCTGTCGCGGGGCTTTCTGGAGACTCGGCACTTCCTTCTCCCGCATGCGGGAGAAGGAGTCGCGTGCTGCCCGCCTCAGGCGAACGGATCCTGCAGCACCATGGTGTGCTCGCGGTCCGGGCCGGTGGAGACGATCGAGATCGGGCAGCCGGCCAATTCCTCCAGCGCACGCAGGTAGGCGCGGGCGGCGGGCGGCAGTTCGTCCCACACGGTGATGCCGTGGGTGTTCTCGCTCCAGCCCGGGAACTCCAGGTACACGGGGGTGCACTCTTCCCAGCCCTGCGCGTCCAGCGGCGCGTATTCGGTGCGCTTGCCGCGGTATTCGTAGGCGATGCACACCTTCAGCTTCTCCATGCCGTCGAGCACGTCGAGCTTGGTGATGCACAGGCCGGAGATGCCGTTGATGGCCACCGCGCGCTTGAGCGCGACGATGTCCATCCAGCCGCAGCGGCGCGGACGGCCGGTGGAAGCGCCGTACTCGGCGCCGCGGTCGCGGATGCCCTGGCCGATCTCGTCGTCCAGTTCGGTCGGGAACGGGCCGCCGCCGACGCGGGTGGCATAGGCCTTGGCGATGCCCAGCACGTAGTCGATGTCCTGCGCGCCCACGCCGGTGCCGGCCAGTGCGCCGCCGACGGTGGTGTTGGAACTGGTGACGTAGGGATAGGTGCCGTGGTCGATGTCCAGCAGCGCACCCTGCGCGCCTTCGAACAGCACGCGCTTGCCCTGCTTGCGCAGGTCGTGAAGGATGCCGGCGACGTCGGACTTCATCGGCTGCACGTACTCGCCGAAGGCCAGCGCTTCGTCGAAGGTCTTCTGGAAGTCGACCGCTTCCACGCCCAGGTACTTGGTCAGCACGAAGTTGTGGTAGTCCAGCGCGGTGCGCAGCAGCTCTTCCAGCTGCGGCGGGTAATGCAGGTCGGCGACGCGGATGCCGCGGCGCGCCACCTTGTCTTCGTAGGCCGGGCCGATGCCGCGGCCGGTGGTGCCGATGGCCTTGCCGCCAGCGGCCTTCTCGCGGGCCTGATCCAGGGCGATGTGGTACGGCATGATCAGCGGCGCGGCCGGCGAGATCTTCAGGCGCGACCGCACTTCCACGCCGGAGGTCTCCAGCTCCTCGATTTCCTTGCGCAGCGCGGCCGGGGAGATCACCACGCCGTTGCCGATCAGGCACAGCGCATCGTCGCGCAGGATGCCGGACGGGATCAGGTGCAGGACGGTCTTCTTGCCGTTGATGACGAGGGTGTGGCCTGCGTTGTGGCCGCCCTGGAAACGCACGACGGCACCGATTTCCTCGGTGAGCAGATCGACGATCTTGCCTTTGCCTTCATCGCCCCACTGGGCGCCGAGCACGACAACTGACTGACCCATGGCTGGGTAACTCCTGGTTTGCTGCGCGACCGTCGGGGCCACGCGGATGTGGTGGCCGTGCGGGGACCGGCCGACACCGGTGCGGCCGCTCCATCGGGGAGCGTCCAGGCGGCGGCAGGACCCATACACGGAAAAAGCCGGTCGAGACGCTCGCGTGGAGCGGGCCCGGCCGGCTTTTGTGCATTATCCGGGTTTTGGGTGGCGGTCACCACCCCTTCCCCTGCCGCGTTCAGCGACCTGCCCCGACAGCAGCGATGGCAGACGGGGTCAGGCGCGAACCCACAGCAAGGCCATCAATCCCACCGCCAGAGCTACGCCGCCAGCGATCCGCAACTGCGTGGTCGGCATGGCCAGCATCTGCTGCACCATCCGCTTCCAGGCCTCCGGCGCGACCAACAGGATCAGACCTTCGAAGACGACGACCAGGCACACCGCGGCGATCAGATCGTGCATGGGGGTCTCGGCAAGCGGGGATGGGTGGGCCGCGTCGACACTGAAGCGGCTTGATCGTTCAGGAGCGGCTGAAGTGGCGCAAGCCTTCCCGGTGAAGCCCGTCGCGACTGAAGTCGCTCCCACATAGGCTTCCTGCGCCGGGTACCGGCGTCTGCAACCGGCCATCCTGCACGCCGTCAGAGACCGGGGACCCGCCTTTGCGAATCCCCAATCCCGACTCCCCAATCCCGCCCTCAGCGATCGCTCTTGAGGTATTGCAGGAACGGATCGTTTTTGTCGAGCACGATCACGCCGTTGCCGTCGGCCATGGCGCCGCGGTAGGCCTCCAGGCTACGGTAGAAGGCGTAGAACGACGGGTCGGCGGAGCCGGCCTTGCCGTACACGCTGGCGGCCTCGGCATCGCCTTCGCCGCGCAGCTTCTGCGCGTCGCGCTCGGCCTCGGCGACCAGCACCGTGCTCTCGCGGTCGGCCTGGGCGCGGATGGTCAGTGCCTGCTCCTCGCCTTCGGCGCGCAGCTTGGCTGCTTCCTGCTTGCGCTGCGCGCGCATGCGTTCGTACACGTCGGTGATCACCTGGCTGTCGGTCGGCAGGTCGATCTGCTTGATGCGCAGATCGACGATCTGCATGCCCAGGGTCTTGCTGGCCGCGTTGATCGCCACCAGCTGCTTGGCGATCAGTTCGCTGCGATCGCCGGACACCAGCTGCTGCAGGGTGCGCGAGTTGATCTGGTTGCGCAGCGAGTCGGTGATGATCGGCGCCAGCAGGCTGTTGGCCACCTTCTCGTCGCCGCCGGTGGTGGCACGGTAGAAGGCGCGCACGTCGGAGATGTAGCCGATGGCGAAGAAGCTGACGCTGACGTCCTTCTGCTCGGCGGTGAAGTAGCGCGCCGGGTTGGTGTCGATCACCTGGAAACGGCGGTCGAACATGCGCACCGACTCGACCAGCGGCACCTTGAAGTGCAGGCCCGGCTTGAGATCGGCACGCACCACGCGGCCCAGGTTCAGCACCATCGCCGCCTTGTCCTCGGGCACCACGAACACCGAGCTGAGCAGCGCGAACAGCGCGACGACGGCAATGCCCGCCCACAATGACAGTTTCATCGCTGGATCTCCTCACGGCCGGTCGGGCGCGGCGTGCGCTCCGGGTTGCGGACACTCTCGGCCGAACTGCTGTTCAACGCCGGCATTAACACGTCCTGCGGCACCGTCGGCAGCGACGTGGTCGGCGCCGGCGGCGTCGCCGCGGCCGGCGCCTTGCTGTCGGCCGGCATCGGCACGTAGATCAGCTGGCGGCCGTCGCCGCCGATGACCTTGCGGTTCTCCGCCAGCACCTGCTGGATCGTCTCCAGCCACAGCCGCTTGCGGGTGACCTCCGGCGCGTTCTGGTACTGCTGCTGCAGCAGGGTGAAGCGCTCGGCGTCGCCCTGCGCGCGGGCGATCGCCGCTTCCTTGTAGCCTTCGGCGACGGTGCGGGTGCGTGCGGCCTGGCCACGCGCCTCCGGCACCACCTTGGCGGCGTAGGCCTGGGCCTCGTTGATCAGCCGCTCCTTGACCTGCTGGGCGCCGTTGACCTCGTCGAAGGCCGATTTCACTTCCTCCGGCGGACGCGCGTCGGGCAGGGTCAGGCCGGTCACGATCAGGCCGGTGTGATAGGCCTTCAGCGCGGCCTGCAGGCGCTCGCGCGCGGCCACCGCCATCGGCCCGCGGTTGTTGAGCACCGTATTGAGATCCGAGCGGCCGATCTGTTCGCGCACCGCGCTCTGCGCGGCCTGCTCCAGCACCAGGTCGGCGTTGCGCGCGCCGAACACGTAGGTGCGCGGGTCCTCGACCCGGTACTGCACATTGAGCGAGACGTTGACGATGTTCTCGTCGCCGGTCAGCACCGGCAGTTGGCTGTCGAAGGTCTTGATGCGGGTGGCATCGACCTTGCGCACGGTCTCGATCGGCCACGGCAGCTTGAAGTTCGGGCCCGGCTGCAGAATCCGCGAGAACTGACCGAAGCGCAGCACCACGCCGCGCTGCTGCTCGCCGATCAACTGGAAGCTGCTGAACAGCAGCACCAGCACCACCGCACCCAGGATCCAGCGGCCGATGCCGCCGCCATCGCCGAACAGGTCCTTCAACGGACCCGGCAACCCGCCCCACCTGCCTCCCCCATTGCCGCCACGCGGCGGCCAGGGACCGCGCCCGTGATTGTCGGGGCCGTCTCCGCCCTTGCCGCCAGGTGTGTTCCAGGCCATGCATGCTCCAAGAAGGAAGGTGGCGCCGCGTCGGTCACGCGCCGGTCACCGGATAATGAGTCGCCGATTCTACAAGATGGGGCAGACCCGCCGTTTCGAAAGGGTATCTTGGTGCATTCCTGCGTGCCGACCAAGGTGTTCCATGTCCGTTCCCGCCCAGTTCTCCGCCTTCCGCATCCACCAGGACGCCACCGGCTACCACGCCGGCCTCGCCCCGCTGTCGCTGGAGCAGCTCAGCGACGGCGAAGTGGTGATCCGCGCCGCCTGGTCGTCGGTGAACTTCAAGGACGCGCTGGCCGGCACCGGCCAGGGCAAGATCCTGCGCCGCTTCCCGCTGGTCGGCGGCATCGACGTGGCCGGGCACGTGGTCGCCTCCCGCGACCCGGCGTTCAAGGAAGGCGACGCGGTGCTGGTCACCGGCTGCGGCCTCAGCGAGACCCGCGACGGCGGCTACAGCGACTACGTGCGCCTGGAGTCCAAGTGGGTGGTGCCGCTGCCGGCCGGGCTGAGCCTGCGCGAGAGCATGGTGCTGGGCACCGCCGGCTTCACCGCGGCGCTGGCGCTGCTGCGCCTGCTCGACAACCGCCAGACCCCGGCGCACGGCCCGCTGTGCGTGACCGGCGCCACCGGCGGGGTCGGCTCGCTGGCGGTCGACATCTTCAGCCGCGCCGGCTTCGAGGTGCATGCGGTCAGCGGCAAGGCAGACCGCGCCGAGCAGCTCAAGGCCTGGGGCGCCACCCAGGTGCTCGGCCGCGAGGCCCTGCAGACCAGCCGGCCGCTGGAATCGGTGCGCTTCGGCGGCGGCCTGGACAACGTGGGCGGGGCGATGCTGACCAGCCTGCTGGCGCAGACGGCGCCGTACGGCAATGTCGCCAGTGCCGGCCTGGCCGCGACCGCGGAGCTGGACATGACGGTGATGCCCTTCATCCTGCGCGGGGTGTCGCTGCTGGGCATCGGCTCGGCCGGCACCGCCCGCGACCTGCGCGACCGCATCTGGCAGCACCTGGGCAGCGACTGGAAGCCGCGCCACCTGGAGACGATCTGCACCCGCGAAGTGGACCTGGCCGGCCTGCCGGAGGTGTTCGCGACGATGCTGGCCGGGCAGTCGTTCGGGCGCACCGTGGTGCGGCTGGATCCAAGCGCGTAGCCACGCCGACGCTTTGTGACACGCAACGCTTTCCGCCTTCGCGCCGCTGCCTCTACACTCGGAGCCTCCTAGGGGGAACTACATGGCACGCATTCTGATCGTCGACGATTCGCCGTCGCAGTTGCTGGGCATCCAGCGCATCGTCGAAAAACTGGGGCACGAAACGATCACCGCCACCGACGGCGCCGCCGGCGTGGAAGCGGCCAAGGCGGCCTTGCCGGATCTGGTGCTGATGGACGTGGTGATGCCGAACCTCAACGGTTTCCAGGCCACCCGCACCCTGCGCCGCGAGCCGACCACGCAGAACATCCCGGTGATCCTGGTCACCACCAAGGACCAGGACACCGACCGCATGTGGGGCATGCGCCAGGGCGCCCGCGCCTACATCACCAAGCCGTTCTCCGAGGACGAGCTGTACGAGGTGATCGAGCGTGTGTTCAGTGGCGAGGATGCGCCTTAAAAGCCGGGAATCGGGATTGGGGAGTGGGGAGTCGTAAGGGCGGGTTTCCGGGCGGCGTTTGCGCGCGCAGCGTGAGGCCGCATTGCACTCGGCGCCCTCCTACGACGCCACAGCGCGAGGGGAGCCCGCTTTTGCGAATCCCCAATCCCGACTCCCCAATCCCGCCTCACTTCACACGGCCTCGCCAAACGCCTTGGCCAACCCGCGATACGCCTTGCGCTGCGCTTCGGTTTCCGGCGCTGGCGCCAGCACTTCCAGTTCGACGATCTGGTCGCCCGGCGGGGTGCCGGGCAGGCCGCGGCCGCGCAGGCGCAGCTTGCGACCGGCGTCGGACTCCGGCGGGATCTTCAGTTCCACCGCCCCGCCCAGGGTCGGCACGCTGATGCTGGTACCCAGCGCCGCCTGCCACGGCGTCACCTGCAGGGTGTAGAGGATGTTGCGGCCGTCCACCTCGAACTGCGGGTGCGCGGCGTACTCGATCTCCAGCAGCAGGTTGCTGCCGCCGTTGCCCTGCCCGCCCAGCCGGATCACCTGGCCGGGGCGCACGCCCTTGGGCACGCGCACGTCCAGCTGCTTGCCGTTGATGGTGATGCGCACGCTGTCGCCGGCGTACACCGCCTCCAGCGGCACCGCCAGCTTGGCGCGGGTGTCGCCGCGCGGCGCGCCCGGTCCCGGACCGGGGCCGGCGCCGCCCTGGCGGGCACGCTGCTGGCGGGCGAACAGACTCTCGAAGAAATCGCTGAAGCCGCCGCCGGCGCCGCCGTTGCCGAACACTTCCTCGAAGTCGAAGCCCTGCCCACCGCCGTAGTTCGGCGGCGCGTGGAACTCCTCGCCCGGCCGATAGCCCTGCGCGCGCAACTGATCGTAGGCGGCGCGCTTGGGCGGGTCGCGCAAGGCCTCGTAGGCCTCGTTGATCGCCTTGAACTTCTCTTCGGCCCCAGGCTCCTTGCTGACATCGGGATGGTACTTGCGCGCCAGCCGCCGGTACGCGGTCTTGATCTCGGCATCGCCGGCGCTGGGTTCCACGCCCAGGGTCGCGTAGTAATCCTTGAATTCCATCCATCACCTCAAAAAGAGTCGGCCCGCCGCCTTGCGGCAACGGGCCGGTTGCATGCACTGCGCCATCGCCCGGCCATTCTACGGCCGGTGGCGAGGGCGCGGCGTCGCGGTGGCGACGCCGCTGCGAGCAGGCGCTTACTGCACGATCGTGGCCCCGGTATCGACCTGGATGCGACGCGGCGTGCTCGCCGGACGCTTGGGGATGCGCACTTCCAGCACCCCATGGTAGCCGGTGGCGGAAATGCCGTCCGGATCGGCGCTGTCGGGCAGCGCGAAGCGGCGGTGGAAGCTGCCGTAGCGGCGCTCGATGCGCGAGAAACGCTCGGTGTCGGCAGCCGATTCGCTCTTGCGCTCGCCCTTGATCGAGAGGATGCCCTTGTCCATCGACACCTCGATCTCCGACGGGTCGATGCCCGGCAGATCGGCGTACAGCACAAAACGCTCCGGCTCCTCCTTGATGTCCACGCGCGGCACCCACTGCGCGGTGACGACGGCCGATTCGTCGGTGCCGCCGTTGGGGTCGAAGAAGCGGTCGAACACCTGCTTGATCTCGTTCTGGAATGCGGCCTGGGCCGGCCACTGGCGATAACGGACGATGCTCATCGTGGTCTCCTGAAACGTGAATGAGGTACACCCCGGAGGGGACGGTTCGCGGCGGCGGGACCGGCCCGCCGTCCATGCCGGTCAGATAGGCCTGCCGCGGCGCTTTTCAAGGCGTTGACGCCACCTTCCCATTTCCGTTTCTAGACTCGGTTCATCCAAGGAGCCCGACATGCCCATCCAGACCGGCGAACGCATTCCCGAAGTGGTGCTGCAGCGCATCCGCGACGGCGTGGAAGCCGTGGACACGCGCACGTTGTTCGACGGCCGCCGCGCGCTGTTGTTCGCGGTGCCTGGCGCCTTCACCCCGACCTGTTCGGAGAAGCACCTGCCCGGCTATGTGGAGCACTTCGAAGAGTTCCGCAAGCGCGGCATCGAGGTGTACTGCATGGCGGTCAACGACCCGTTCGTGATGCAGGCCTGGGGCAAGAGCCAGTTGGTGCCGGACGGTCTGCAGATGCTGTCCGACGGCAATGGCGCCTTCGCCAAGGCGCTGGGCCTGGAACTGGACGCCAGCAGCTACGGCATGGGCGTGCGGGCGCGCCGCTTCGCGCTGTACGCCGACGACGGCGTGGTGCAGGCGCTGTTCGTCGAGGCGCCGGGCGAGTTCAAGGTCTCCGCCGCCGACTACGTGCTGCAGCACCTTCCCGACTGATCCCCTTACCCACCACAGGAAACGGCCAGCCATGTCCAACAAGCCAGCCACCCCGAAGACCGATGCCAAGCCGCTGCAGCACACCGCCGGCCTCACCGACACTGCCACGCTGCGCGCCAACGCCCGCCAGAGCATCGAAGACGGCGCGATCACCAAGAGCTACAGCGCCGACCGCGAGGCGGTGATCAAGATGCTCAACGACGCGCTCGCCACCGAGTACGTGTGCGTGCTGCGCTACTACCGCCACTACTTCATGGCCGCCGGCATGCTCGCCGATGCGGTCAAGGCCGAGTTCCTGGAGCACGCGCAGCAGGAGCAGGCGCACGCGCACAAGCTGGCCGAGCGCATCGTGCAGCTGGGTGGCGAGCCGGACCTCAATCCGGACACGCTGACCGCGCGCTCGCATGCCGAGTACAAGGAAGGCGAGGATCTGCGCGACATGGTCAAGGAGAATCTGATCGCCGAGCGCATCGCCATCGACAGCTATCGCGAGATGATCAATTTCGTCGGCGACAAGGACACCACCACCAAGCGCATCCTGGAAGACATCCTGGCCCAGGAGGAAGAGCATGCCGACGAGTTTTCGGACATGCTGGAAGGCTGGATCGGCAAGTAAGCCGGTTCCGCATTCAAGCGCTTTCGTGGGAGCGGCTTCAGCCGCGACAGGCCGTCTCGATGGCGCCTGCCGCGGCGGAAGCCGCTCCTGCTTTTTTTCTTTTCGCGCGATACGCAAATCTCAAGCGAAAGCGAAGGCTTTCGCCCTTGCGGGCGAGTCACTTTTCTTTGCTTGTGCAAAGAAAAGTAACCAAAAGAAAGCACACCCTGCCTCGCGCCCTCCGCGCTGACGCGCTCCGGGTCCGCGTCCAGCCCGGGGATCCGCGGAAGGGGCATCCTGCCCCTGCCGCGGACGGCGCACATCCTTGTGCGCCGCCCTTCGGGTGTTTCCCCGCGCTGGCCGCCGCTTCGGAAGGGAACCCGGCAAGTCAAAAGCAACAGCAAGAGCGACAGCAACAGCCAAAGCCGAAGCCGAAGCCGAAGCCAAGCGACAGCCCCCCAGGGACTCGCGGTTATCGGTGTCCGGGAGCGATTGTGGGAGGAACTTCAGTCCCGACTGCTTCCGAGGTCGGATCGCCCGCCTACTCTGATCGTCGTCGTTGCGTGACAGTTGGCTTCTACGAGCGCGCGCCACCGCTGCTCAACGCAACACCCGGAACCGCACCTGGGTCCAGGCGCCGTTGCTGGCCAGGGCGGTCAGGGTGTGGTCGCCGGCGTCGGCGAAGTCGCGCTGGAAGGTGCGTGCGCCCTCGGTGCGGGCGATCCAGCGGCCGTCCAGCAGCCAGTCCACCGGGGTGCTCGTGCCCAGCGCGCGTACCTGCAGACGCACCGTGGTGCTGCCCGGCGCGCGCGCCAGGGTGGCGCGGTCGTTGAGGCCTTCGATACGCAATACGTCGCTGCGGCCACGGCCGTCGTCGCGGCAGTCCGGCGACAGCGCCGGCAGTTGCCCGGCCTGGCGCTCGCTGGCGTGCAGCCACGGGGTCAGCAGCGCCGGCCAGCGCGCCAGGTCGCGGGTGACCGCCTCATGCGGCTGCGCGCAGTCAGGCGACAGGCGCAGGCCGCTGTGCGCGTCCACCTGCACGGTCTCGCGGCCGGCGCTCCACAGCCGCGCGTCGCGCTCGGCGAAGGTCGGCGGCACCGCGCCATCCAGCGCATAGGCGGAGAAACGGCGCTGGCACAAGGCCGGCGGCGTCTGCTCGGCGGCGATGCCCAGCGGCCAGCATACGTCCACCTGCTGCACCGTCGCCGGCATCGGCCGCGGTGCGTTGTCGCCGCGCAGGCGCGGCAGGCTGTCGATGGTCTCGAACATCAGCGGCAAGGCGGTCACCGCGCCGTATTGGCCGGGCAACGGCGTGCCGTCGGGACGGCCCACCCACACGCCGACGGTGTAGCGGCGGGTGCTGCCGATCGCCCAGGCATCGCGGTAGCCGTAGCTGGTGCCGGTCTTCCACGCTACCCGCGGGCGCGTCCCGACATCGAAGGTGCCGACGCCGTAGCCCGGACGCGGATTGGCCTCGAGCATCTCGCGCACGATCCAGGCCGCGCCGGGCGACATCAGGCGCCGTTCGATGCGCTTGTCGGTTGCGCTGTAGCGCACGTGGCCGGCGATGCCGTCGCGGTTGAGCGCGGCGAAGGCGCCGACCAGTTCCTCCAGCTTGGCGCCGGTGCCGCCGAGGATCAGCGCCAGGTTGGGCGTGCTGCCGCGCGGGAACTTCAGGCCGATGCCGGCGTTGCTCAGGCGCGCGGCGAAGCGCGCCGGGCCGACCCGGTCGAGCAGGTCCACCGCCGGCACGTTGAGCGACAAACGCAGGGCGCTGGCCGCGCCGATCGGGCCGTTGAAGGCTTCGTCGAAATTGCCCGGGCGGTAGTCGCCGAAACTCTGCGGCGCGTCGACCAGCAGGCTCTCCGAATGGATCAGGCCATCGTCCAGGGCCATGCCGTACAGGAACGGCTTGAGCGTGGAGCCTGGCGACCGCCAGGCCTGCACCATGTCCACGTCGCCGAGCCGGCGGCGGTCGCCGAACTGCACCGAGCCGATGTAGGCGCGCGCCTGCAGGTCGCGATTGTCCACCACCAGCAAGGCCGCGGAAGTGCGCTCGGGCAACTGCGAGAAGTAGGCGCTGACCCGGTCCTCCAGCGTGCGCTGCAGGTCGGCGTCGAGGGTGGAGACGATGTGCGCGGTATGCGGGTGCTGCTGACGCAGGCGCTCGGCCAGCAGCGCGGCGTGCAGCGGCGTCTGCAGCGAGCGCGCCACCACCGGTTCGATGCGCGCATCGTCGACCTGCGCGCGCGGCCACACGCGCAGCGCGACCATGCGTTCGAGCACCTTGTCGCGCGCGGCGCGCGCCGCCTCCGGATGCCGGTCCGGACGCAACCGGCTTGGCGCCTGCGGCAGTACCGCCAGCAACGCCGCCTCGGCCTGCGACAGACGCGCGGCCGGCTTGCCCAGGTAGGCCCAGCTCGCCGCCTCCACGCCTTCGATGGTGCCGCCGTAAGGCGCGCGCTCCAGGTACAGCTGCAGGATCTGCCGCTTGCTCAGGTGCGCTTCCAGCTGCAGCGCACGCAGCGCCTGCTGCGCCTTGCCCCACGGCGTGCGCGTACTGACCTCGGGCGGCATCAGGATGCGCGCCACCTGCATGGTCAGGGTGGAACCACCGGAGACGATGTGGCGCGAGAACAGCCACTGCTTGGCCGCGCGCAGCAGCGCCCAGGGATTGACCCCGGGGTGCTGCCAGAACCAGCGGTCCTCGTAGTTCAGCAGCGCCTGCAGGTACAGCGGCGAGACGCTGTCCGGGGTGGCCGGATAGCGCCAGACGCCGTTGCTGTCGGCGAAAGCACGCAGCGGGGTGCCGTCGGCGGCCACCACCAGGGTCGAGGTGTCGCGCGACTTCGGCAGCGGCAGCGGAAACGCCAGGTCCAGCAACAACAGACTCGACAGCAGCGCCACCGTGCCCCAGCGCAGCCACGGCAGCAGGCGCGTCCAGCGCCGGGGGCGCCGCGCGACGTGCGAGGCGGCGGTGTCGTCCAGTGGCATGCGGGCTCCCGATGGAAGCGGCCATTTTGCCTGTTGCGGCGACGGCGCGGCGAGCGGGATATCCCCTGCCCGTTCGGTATCGCCGACGATGGGTGCCCAACTGCTCCGGGGCACCAGCAACAAAGCGCTCCTTCTGCCACTACGCCAGCGGCAATCGCAGCGTCGCCACGCTGCCTTGCGCGTCCGTACGGGCCTCCAGGCTCAGGCTGCCGCCCTGCGCTTCCAGGATCTGCCGCGATAGCACCAGGCCGATACCCGAACCGCCGGGCTTGGTGGTGAAGAACGGCACGAACAGATTGTCGCTGGGCGGCAGGCCGGCACCGCCGTCGCACACCTCGATCGACACGCTGGCGCCGTCGGCACTCGTGCGCAGCGTCACCGGCGCGCTGCCGCCAGCTTCCAGCGCGTTGCGCAGCAGGTTGATCAGCACCTGTTCGAGCTGGTCGGCGTCGGCGCACGCATGCAGCGACGGCGCGACCTCGACCTGCACTCGTGCATCGTCCAGCAGCCGCTGCACACGCGCGCAAAGCGGCGCCAGCGCCACTGGCGCCGGGACCGGCGCGGGCAGCCTGGCCAACCGCGCGTAGCCGCCCAGGAAGCGCTGCAGCGCCGCGCTGCGCTGTTCGATCACGCCCAGTCCGTTGTGCAGATCGGCCTGCAGCTCGGCGTCGAGCGCCTGCGGCGCGGCCGCCAGCAGCCGCGCGAGCGTGTCGGCGATCGAGGCGATCGGCGTCAGCGAGTTGTTGATCTCGTGACTGAGCACGCGCAGCAGGCGACGGAAGGCCTGCGCCTCCTCCTCGCGCAGTGCGCGCTCCATCGGCTGCACCAGCAGCAGGCGCCCGGCCTGGCTGCGGCTGCGCAAGGCGGCGTGGCCGATCTGCCAGCGCCCCTGCTGTCCGGCGAACGCATGCGCCTGGATGCTGCCCGACGGCACATCGAACAGGGCGGCCAGTCCCAATGCCTGCGCGGATTGCCCGATCGCCTGCTGCGCGGCGACGCCGAGCAGGCGCTCGCCGGCCGGATTGACCAGGCGCAGGCGCTGGTCCTGTTCGAAGGCGAACACCGCCCCGTCCAGCGCCGCCAGGGTCTTGCTCAGCAGTTGCAGGCTCTCGTGCGAATCGCGCTGTTCGTCCTGCAGGCGTTGCGCCAGGGCGTTGAACCGCGCCAGCAGGCCGTCGGCATCGCGCGCGTCCTGCGCCGCACGCACGCTGTAGTCGCCCTCGCGCAGCGCGTCCAGCAGGCCACCGAGGGTGCGCAGACGCTGCCCGGCGTCGCGCTGCTGCCAGCGCCACAGCGCAGCGGTCAGCAGCAGCACGCACAGCAGCAACAGCAACGCCTCGGGCCACCGCGGCGCGCCGGCGGCGAGCACCAGCACCAAGGCCAGCGCGGCCGGCGCCACCAGCCACAGCGGCCGGAAGCGCTGTCGCTCAGCCGGCGTCATCGCTGCGCAGCCCGTGCTTGCCCAGGCGCCGGTACAGGCTCTGCCGGGTGATGCCGAGCTGGTCGGCGGTGCGCTGCAGGTTGCCCTGGTGCTGTGCCAGCGCCTGCTTCAGCAGCAGCGCCTCGGCTTCTTCCAGGGTGAGTTGCGTCGACAGTGCCGGCGCGGCATTCGTCGCCGGCTGCAGGCGCAGGTCGTCGCTGCCCAGGGTGCTGCCATCGGCCAGCAGCGCCGCACGCTCCATCGCATGCGCCAGTTCGCGCACGTTGCCGGGCCAGGCGTAACCGAGCAGCGCGCGCTCGGCGTCGCGCGCCAGCGTCGGCAGCGGCCGCCGGTAGCGGGTGCAGGCGGCGGCCAGGTAATGCCGCGCCAGCGGCAGGATGTCGGCGCCGCGCTCGCGCAGCGGCGGCACGCGTACCTGGAAGGTGTTGAGCCGGTACAGCAGATCCTGGCGGAAGCGGCCGGCCGCCACGTCCGCCTCCAGATCGGCATTGGTCGCCGCGACGATGCGCACGTCCACCCGTTGCGTGCGCGAGGAGCCGAGCCGCTCGAACTCGCCGTCCTCGATCGCGCGCAGCAGCTTGGGCTGCTGCTGCAGCGGCAGGTTGCCGATTTCGTCCAGGAACAGGGTGCCGCCGTCGGCCAGTTCGAAACGGCCGGCGCGGTCCTGGCGCGCGTCGGTGTAGGCGCCGCGCACGTGACCGAACAGTTCGGCCTCGAACAGGGTGGGCGCCAGGCCGCCGATGTTGACCTTGACGAAGGCCTGCGTGCGGCGCGGCGACCACTGGTGCAGCAGCTGCGCCAGCAAACTCTTGCCAGTGCCGTTCTCGCCCAGCAGCAGCACGTTGGCGCCGCTGCCGGCGATGCGCAGCAGATCCTCGACCAGCTGCTGCATCGGTGCCGATTCGGCGACGAAGCCGGCGGCGCCGTCCTGCAGCAACAGCGCCTGCGCCTCGCCCAGCCGTTGCGCAGCGCGGCGGCTGCGATCCAACGCGATGCGGCTCTCCAGCACCGCCAGGACCCGCGCGTTCTGCCAGGGCTTTTCGATGAAATCCACCGCGCCCTCGCGCATCGCCGCCACCGCCAGTTCGATGCTGGCCCAGGCGGTCATCGCGATCACCGGCAGCCCCGGCCACTGCGCGGCGATCTGCGCGATCAATGCCAGGCCTTCGGCGCCGGAGGTGGTGTCGCGGGCATAGTTCATGTCCACCAGCACCGCGGCGAACGCGTCGCCGCGCAGGCAGGCCAGCGCCAGCTCCGGCGACTCGGCGCCGACCATGCCGTAGCCGGCGCTCTTGAGCAGCATGCGCAAGGCCTCGCGTACGTCGGCCTGGTCGTCAACGACGAGGATGCGCGGCAGCGGCGGTGTGCGGGCGTCGGTCATGGCGCAGAGTCTAGCGGCCAGGCGTGGCGGACAGGCGCCACGGCGCCTGTGGTGGCGTACCCGCATCGGAACGCAAAGCGCATCATTCGGCGCGCAAGGCCTGCATCGGCGGCACCCGCGCCGCGCGCCGCGCCGGTGCCAGCGCGGCGAGCAGGCCGGCCGCGGCCAGCACCAGCAGCACCGCACCGATCGCCAGCGGGTCGGCCACGCGCACCTCGAACAAGTACCGCTGCAACAGTCGCGACAGCGCCATCGCCACGCCCAGGCCCAGCAGCAGGCCCACCCCGATCTGCACGCCGGCCTCGCCCAACACCTGCCGCCGCAACCGCGCCGGCGGCGCGCCGAGCGCGGCGCGCACGCCGAACTCATGCTGGCGCGCGGCCACCGCCACCGCCATCACCGCATACAGGCCGACCGCCGCCAGCAACAAGGCCAGCCCCGCGAACAGGCCCACCAGCAGCAGGTTGAGCTTCTGTTCGCCGGTGGTGCTGGCGACCAGCGTCTGCATCGGTTGCAGCTCGGCGATCGGCTGCTGCGGCGCCACTTCGTCGATGGCGGCACGCAGCGTGCGATCGTCGGCACCCAGTGCGCCGGCTCGCAGATGCACCGCATAGGTCAGCGCGCAGAAGCCGCGGAGGATCTGCCACATCGGCTCGCTCATCTGTGCCAGCGGCTGGTACACGGTCGGCTCCGGTGGCTCGGCCGGGCTGGTGTGGCGCACGTCGCCGACCACGCCGACCACGCGCATCGACATGCGGTGGTCGCCGCCGTCGTCGGGCAAGCTGACGATCTTGCCGAGCGCCTGCCCGTGCAGGTAACGCGCAGCGAAGCTGGCGCTGACCACGCAGACACGCTCGCCTCCGGCCACATCGCTGTCGGCAATCCCGCGCCCGGCCAGCAAGGGAATGCGGAAGACCTCCAGGAACTGCGGCGTGGCCAACCGGTACTGGCTATCGACGGACGGCGCGCCATCGATCTCCACACTCCAGCTCAACCGCGTCGCCGTCGGCGGATTGGTCGACACCCCCACGCGGTCGATGCCAGGCACCTGCTGCAAGCGCGCGACGATGCGCCGGGTCTGCTCCACCGCATCGGCCGCGGTGACGTAGCGCTCCTTCACCGGCGCCAGAGTGAACACCACCGCCGAGCGGCTCTCGAAGCCCATCGGCACCTCCGCCAGCTTCTGCAGGGTGCGGGTGAACAGGGCCGCGCCGATCAGCAGCACCACGGCGATGGCCACCTGCGCGATCACCAGGACGCGGCCAAGACGGCCGGCCTGCAGGCTCCAGCCGCCGCGCCCACCGCCAGCCAGTTCAGTCACCAGATTGCGGCGGCGGCCGCGGACGATGCCCAGCGCTGCGGCCAACAGCGCCGTCGCACCGCCGGCCAGCAGCGCAAACAGCACGCTGGCGCCGCTCAGATGCGGCGCCTCGCCGCGCATCCACATCAGCGGCACCCAGCCGCCGAGCAGACGCAGCCCCAGCCAGGCCAGCACCAGGCCGGCCAGGCTGCCGAGCGCGCCGATCAGCACGCCTTCGGCCAATGCCGGCAGGCTCAAGCGCAGCCACGAGGCGCCCAGTGCGGCACGCACCGCGCTGTCGTGGCTGCGCCCGAGCGCGCGCAACAACATCAGGCTGGTCAGGTTGATCGCGGCGATCAGCAGCACGCAGGCGGCCGCGGCGAAGAACAGCCACAGGGTGTTGCCGCTGTTGGCGTCGTACAGGCTGTCCTGCAACGGCAGCGCATTGGGCGGCCGTCGCTGCAGCGACGCCCACCACGACGCGTCCATGTGCGGGCTGTTGCGCAACAGGGCCTGGAGCGTCGTCGCGGTCTGCGCGGACGCGGCGGCCGCGCTGACGCCGGGCCGCAACCGCGCCACCACGATCTCGTTGGTGGACAGGTTGGTCGCGGCCAGGTCCGGCTGCATGTTGCGGATCAGATCGAACGGCTCGGCCCAGGGGAAGGCCGCCGGCAGCACGCCGACGATCTGCACCGGCTTGCCTTCCACCTGCAGGGTGCGTCCCACCGCAGACGGGTCGCCATCGAAATAGCGCTGCCAGAAGCGGTGGCTGAGGATCACCGCCTGCGGCCCGCCAGGCCGGCTTTCCTCGTCGTTGAAGTTGCGCCCGGCCGCCATCGGCAGGCCGAGCGTGCGCAGGAAGCCGGCATCGGCACTGATCGACGCGACCACCTCGCTGGCAGCGCCGCGGGCGACGTTGGCCGGCACCGGGAACCCGCGCGCGATGCCCACCGACTGCAGGCTCGACATGCGCCGCAACACCGGGTAATAGCCGGGCGCAGCGACATTGCGGCCAGGGTCGCTGGACAGGCCGAGGGTGACCAGTCGCTCCGGCTGCGGGAACGGCAGCGGCTTCAGCAAGGCCTGGTCGAGCAGCGCGAACACCGCGGTGGTGGTGGCCACGCCCAGCGCCAGGGTCAGCACCGCCAGCAGCAGATAGCCCGGCTTGCGCGCGAGCGTGCGCCAGGATTGCCGCATCTCGGCCCACTGCAGGGCGGCGCTCATCGTGCCTGCCCCACAGCGCGCGCCGGCAGCGCCACGTCCTGTTCGTGGCGCAACCGCTCGAAGGTGTCTTCGTCGACGATGCGGCCGTCGAGCATGTGCACGATGCGCTGCGCGCGCCGCGCGAACGCCGGATCGTGGGTGACCATGCACAAGGTGGTGCCGTGGTCGTGCAGTTGTTCCAGCAACTGCATCACCGCCTCGCCGTTGCGGCTGTCCAGGTTGCCGGTCGGTTCGTCGGCGAGCAGGATCGCCGGGTTGCCGGCCAGTGCGCGCGCCACCGCCACGCGCTGCTGCTGGCCGCCGGACAACTGCCCCGGATAGTGCTTGTGGCGATGCTGCATGCCGACCAGCTCCAGCACCTCGCGCACGCGCTGGCGGATCTGGCCGCGCTGGGCGCCCTCGCGGTAGGTCAGCGGCAGCGCCACGTTCTCTTCCACGGTGAGGTCGGCGATCAGGTTGAAGGCCTGGAAGATGAAGCCGATCTCGGCGTTGCGGATGCGTGCGCGGCCGACCGTGTCCAGCTCGGCGACGCTGCGGCCGTTGAGCCGGTAGGTGCCGCCGCTGGGCGCATCGAGCAGGCCCAGGATCGACAGCAGGGTCGACTTGCCGCAGCCGGACGGGCCGGTGATGGCGACGAAATCGCCAGGCGCCACGTCCAGTGCGATCTCGGCCAGGGCGTGGGTTTCCACTTCCTCGGTGTGGAACACCTTGCTGAGCCCGTGCAGGTGGATCAGCGGCGCGGCGGATGGTGCGGGAACTGCGGTCATGCGGGATCTCTCCTGGTGAGGCTAGCGTAAGCGCAAGGTGGCGTCGGCATTCCACTGGCTGGTGTCGGACAGCACGACGCGGTCGCCGGCGCGCAGGCCGGCGCGGACTTCGATACGGTCGCTGGAGGCGGCGCCGAAGCGCACGCGGATGCGCTGCGCGGTGTCGCCGCCGTCGCGCAGCACGAACAGGCTGCCGGCGGCGTTGGGCACGGCCAGCGCCGGGCGCGGGATGCTGACCACGTCTCGCAGCGTGCCGAGCACGATGCGGCCATCCACCGACAGGTCCGGGCGCACGCCGGGCGGCAACGGCGGCGTCAGCCGCACGTCGACCGCCACGCTGCCGCTGCGCACCGCCGGATCGATCCGCGCCACCTGCCCGCCGACCACACCGTTGTGCGTGTCCACCGCCACCGGCAGGCCTTCGATCACGTCCTTGGCCAGGACTTCGGGCACCTGCAGGCGCGCCAGCAGATCGTCCGGGCGCGCCACCCGCGCCAGCTTGGCGCCGGCCTCGACGCGCTGACCGGGCTCCACGTCCACCTGCTGCAGGATGCCGTCGCTGCCGGCACGCACCTGCAGCGAGTCGGCCTGTTGCGTGGCGATGGCCAGCGCACTGGCGGCCTGCTCGCGCCGTGCCTGTGCCGCACGCAGTTGCGCCGCCATGTTCTGCCGGAACGCGGCGACGCGCTTGCGTTCGATATCGGCACGGCCGCGTTGCTGCGCCTCGACGATCTGGCTCTGGGTCAGGTCGATCGCCGAGATCGCGCCGCCGTCGTGGCCGCGCCGGTAGGCCTTGGCCTTGATCTGCGCGATCTGCAACTCGGACTCGGCCTGCGCCTGCAGCGCCTGCTGGTCCAGCAGTTGCGAGGCCAACGCGGCGTGCAGTGCGGCCAAGTCGGCATCGGCGCCGGCCAGCGCGGCGCGTGCGCGATCCAGGCCGGCCTCCAGTTCCGGGTTGACCAGTTGCAGGATCGGCGTATCGGCCAGCACGCGCGCGCCGGCCTCGACCCGTTGCTGTTGCACGGTGGCCGGCGCCCCGGCGGTGATCCAGCGGATCTGCCGTGGCACCAGCACGCCGTTGGCGCGGACCTCGCGACGCATCTCGCCGCGCGTGGCCGCATCGATCCACACTTCGCTGCGCGCCACCCTTGGTGCGGCGCGGCCGCTGCCGAGCAGCGCAACGCCCAACAGCACCACGCCGATGGCGGCCGCCACCAGCCAGCGGCGGCGGCGGTGCCAGAACGAACGGTTCGGGGATTTCGCGATATCCATGCCTGCTGTACAGCAGGCCGCATGCCAATCGGCGAACCGCGCTAACCCATTGAATCCGTTGCGCCGCGACCGCTGCGCGCGCGGTCGCGGCGTCCGCAAGCGGTCGCGCAGCGACCGATTACGGACAGTTGAACGGCCATGCGCCGGTCAGGGCTTTTCCAGCGACGCGCGATAGCGCAGCAGCGCTTCCGGTTCGTCGGTCTGGAAGGCGCCGATGCCGGCGCGGTACAGCCGCCCCCACACCGCCTCCGGATCGCGCACCGCATCGGCATCGCCACCGACGTCGGCGACGAAGCCCTCCCACAGCGTATTGACCAGCAGCCGCACCTGTCGCTGCCTGGCCAGCGCTGTCACCGCCGGCAACTGGGCCAGACGCATCCGCGGCAGTTCGATCGCCACCGGCCGCACCTTGCCGTCGGTCTGGGTGCGCACGGTCTGCACCAGGTCGTCGGTGCCCGGCGGGTTGAGCAGCACCGGGGTGAAGTTGATCCGGTCGAACGGCGGCATCGACGCCAGGTCCTGGCTGGCGACGCCAACTTCGGTCTTCACCACCACCTGCCGCTCCATGCCGGCGCGGCGCACCGCGTCGACCACCTCGGCGTAGATCGGCGCCTTGACGTCGAGATTGAGCATGATCCGGCCCTTGGCCGCGGCCAGCATCTGCTGCAGGGTCAGCGGATGCTGGTCGGTGAGCGGCGCGTCGGCGCCGCCCTCGTCGTCGCGCAGGCGCAACCGCGACAGTTGCGGCCAGGTCAGTTCGGCGACCTTGCCGGTGCCGTCGGTGGTGCGGTCGACGGTGGCGTCATGGAACATCACCAGGGTGCCATCGCCGGCGCGGCGGATGTCGGTTTCGAGCATGTCCACGCCCAGCGCCACGCAGCGCTCCAGCCCCAGCAGCGAGTTCTCCGGTGCGTGCCCGGGAAAGCCGTGCGCCGGCGCGGGATTGTGGCAGCCGCGGTGGGCGACGACGAAGATGCCGCCGTCGGGTGCGGCCAGGCGCGCCTGGATCGGGGCGATGGCGGCGATGGCCGGGGCCGTCGCGGTCAGCAGTGCGGCAATGATCGCGCCGCGCGAGAAAAGCAGGTTCATGGAAGGTCTCCGGCAACGGTCACAGCGACGGGGTGAAGCGCAGGCCGAGCCAGTAGGTGGTCGGCATCGAATAACTGTCCTTCAGCAGGTTCTCGCCGGGGCCGGTGAAGCTGGTGAGGCGGCTGTGGGTGACATTGCTGATCTGGCCGACCACGCTGAGCTGCTTGCTCACCGCCCAGGTCGCCGACAGGTCCAGCTGCGAACGCGGCGCCCAGTACAGATCCTGCCAGGCGATGTTGCTGACGATGGCGCGCAGCGCCTTGCCCTGGCGGTTGTAGGCCGCACGCAGTTCGACGCCGCCGACGGTGTAGAACAGCGAGGCGTTGGCGGTGTAGTCCGGCTGCCCGACCAGGCGATCGACGGTGCGCTGGCTCTGCACCAGGTTGGGCGCGCCGCCGCTGGTGAACGGCACGTCCATGCCGCCATCGAGCAGGGCCAGGTTGGCGCTGGCGCCCAGGCCGGACAGCGCCGGCACGCCCGGGAACAAGGTGTTGAACACTGCGCTCAGTTCCAGGCCGCGCACGTGCGCCTTGGCGGCGTTGGCCGGAGTGCTGATCAGCACGTTGGAATAGGTGGTGCCGTTGAAGCTGAACTGGTCGGTGCGCGAGAGGGTGAAGATCTCGTCCTGGATGCGCTTGTCGAACAGTGCCGCGGCGAGCATGCCGTCGAAATCGTCGGGCAGGCGCCATTCCAGCGACAGGTCCAGGTTGGTGGACACGCGCGGCTTGATGTCGGGGTTGCCGATGGTGACGGTCACGCCCTGCGCGTTGGGATTGCCCATGTCGCTGCTGTTGACGAAGCCGATCGAGGTGCGCGCGGCGTAGGCGTCGTAGGGCGGGCGGCCGAGCGTGCGGCTGGCGCCGGCGCGCAGGTCGAGGCGGTCGTTGACGTGGTAGGTCATCACCGCCGACGGCAGCACCTTGGCATAACGCGACTCGGTCGGCGCATCGACGTAGACGTAGCTACCGGTGGCCGCGTCCAGTTGCCGCTGGCGGCCGACGGTGGACTGGTCGGTATGGTCGTAGTGCAGGCCGGCTTCCACATCGAAATCGTCGGCGCGATAGCCGACCAGGCCGTAGGCACCGAAGATTTCTTCGCGATGGCTGAAGTTGTCCTGGTTGCTGAAGGCGCTCTGGTCGGTGCGGTTGAACGCGCTCAGCGGCGTGGCGCCCAGCACCTGGTTGGCCTTGTCCGGATCGATCGCGATCAGGTTCAGGCCCAGGTAGCGCATCGGCGCATTGGACGGCGCCAGCACGTCGGCGATCTTCAGCGGCGGCGCGCTGCGGTTGGGCTGGTATTCGACGCGGTAGATATCGAAACCGGGTTCGTCGCGGGTGTAGCTCAGGCCGCTGCCGAAGCCGAAGCCGCGGTCCATCTCGCCACGGTTGAAGGCGTAGTCCAGGCGCCCGGTGAGCACCTTGTCGCGCGCATTGCGCTGGTAGTCCGGACGCCAGTACAGCAGGCTGTAGTTGTCGTAGTTGTAGTACGCCTGCGCCGCCATCGGGAAGCGCTGGTTGAGTGCGGAGGTGTCGTAGTTGAAGCCATAGGCTGCCGTCGGCACCACGGTGACGCCGGGGCCGGTCTGCCCGGTCGGCACCGCCGCCGGGCGCTGCGCGCCGGTGACGTACTTGATCATCTTGATCGGTTCGGCATAGGTGGCATCGGACCAGGACGCGCGCGCCGACAGCACCTGGCGGTCGTCCGGGCGCCATTCGAAACCGGTCTGGCCGAGCTTGGTGCGGGTGGTGGTGATCTGGTTGGAGTAGCCCACTTCCACGTCGCCGACCGGGTACGTGCCGCTGGTGGCGGTCTGGTTGTAGACGCGGTTGCGGTTGCGCGGATCGAGGATGACCTCGTTGCGCTCCATGTTGTCGCGGAAATAGTAGTAGCCGGCCATGGCGTAGGCCTGCAGGGATTCGCTCAGCCGCGCCTCGAACTTGCCGGTGAGGCCGTAGCGGTCGCGCTTGTCCATCACGTACCAGTACTTGTCCTGCTGCGGCACGGCCCAGCCGTTGCCCAGGTTGGTGCCGCTCTGCAGTGCGCCGCTGTTGTCGTAGAACCCGTAGTGCACCGTGTCGGTGGTCATGTGGGTTTCGGTGTAGCTGCTCAGCGTCTGGTAGTTGCCGGACAGGGTCAGGCCGTACTGCCCTTCGCTGCCGAAGGTGCGGCTGCCGGTGGCGAGCAGGCGATAGCCCGGGTCGTCCTGGTCGCGCGGCTTGCCGACGTCGTTGGCATGGCCCAGCGAGGCCTCGGCGGTGAAGAACGGCTTGCCGCCGTTCTCGAACGCGCTGCGGGTCTTGAGGTTGATCGCGCCGCCGGTGGCGTTCGGGTCCAGGTCCGGGGTGAAGGTCTTGATGACCTGCAGTTCGCTGACCATCGAGGCCGGCAGGATGTCCAGGCGCACGCCGCGGGTGATCGAGCCCAGCGTGCCGTTGGGCGTGCCCGGCGAGGCCACGGTCAGGCCGTCGATGGTGACGTTGTTGTAGGACGGGCCGAGGCCGCGCAGCACCGGGGTGGCGGCTTCGTCGCGCGGATGTTCGTTGTCGGTGGCCGGCAGCACCGACAGGCCGGGGATGCGGCGCAGCGCCTCGACGATGGTGGTGTCCGGCAGCGCACGCACGTCGGTGGAGCTGACCACGTCGGTGATGTTGGTGGCCGCGCGCTTGCTCTCGATCGCGGCGGCGTTGGCCTTGCGCACGCCGGTGACCATCACGCTGGACAGCGTGGTGGTGCCGTCGTCGCTGGCGGCGGCGTTGGGCGTGGTGTCGGGCGTGGCGTCGCCGACGGCCGGTGCGGTGGCGGCCGCGACGGCGCTGGCGTCGGCAGCGAGCGTCGCCGTGGTGGACGCGGCGTCCTGCGCGAGCGCGGCCTGGCAGCTGGCGGCGAGCGCGCAGACGATCAGCGCGCGGCGCCGATGGGTGAGTGGTTGCATGGCGATGTCCCCTGGTTGACCGAATTAAGTAACTTAAAGTTCGTTATTTAATCCCAGGGATATGACGCTGCGATGGCGGCCAGCGGAAAGCCTGGCGACAGCGCCCGCGCGGCAGTGGCCACGGCGTTTCGTACGGCATCGGCCAACGGCCGGCCGCTCGCAGGGCGTGGAGCGGCCAATGGCATCGCTGCCGGCGCAACGGCGCCGGCACCGTGATCGCCAGGGCGCGGCGACGGCGCGGCGCGGATCAGGGCGCTGGCGCGCGCGGCGGCAGCAGGCCCAGCGCGACCAGGTCCTCGCGCAAGGTGACGGCGTCGCGGAACTGCAGCGCATGCATGCCGGTGGTCGCGGCGGCGTGCACGTTGCGCGGCGCGTCGTCGATGAACACCGCCCGCGCCGGGTCGATCGCATAGCGTTCGCACAGCAGCGCGAAGATCGCCGGATCCGGTTTGACCAGGCGCTCCTCGCCCGACACCAGCACGCCCTCGAACCACTGCAGGAACGGGTAGCGCTCGCGCGCGATCGGGAAGGTCTCGTGCGACCAGTTGGTCAACGCGTACAGCCGCACGCCCTGCCCGCGCAGTTCGTCCAGCACCGCCACTGTGGCATCCAGCGCCCCACCGAGCATCTCCGGCCAGCGCGCGTGGTAGGCGGCGATCATCGGCGCATGCGTCGGATGCAGCGCGCTCAGTTCGGCCACCGCCTCCTGCCATGGACGTCCGGCATCCTGGCGCTCGTTCCACTGCGGGCTGCACACCTCGCGCAGGAAGGTTTCCATCGCTGCCTCGTCGTCGAACAGGCGGCGGTACAGATGGCGCGGATTCCAGTCGATCAGGACACCGCCGAGATCGAACACCACGGTGTCCAGGTGGGGGGCAGCGGACGGCGAGGATGCGGGGGGCATGACTGGCTCCAGGAACGAGAGGGTGGACGCAGCGGCGGACCAGGCGTGCGCCGGCGGCGGCGCGCTGGGTGCGGCGGTCATGGTAGCCGTCCCTTCTGGCTGACAGTGCTGGCCGGCGTCCCTTCATCCCCGGCCCCTGGGGGCTGGTGCGGGGTTGCTGGTGGGGTTCTCTGGCGGTCGGACCCTCACCCCCTGCCCCTCTCCCGGGGGGAGAGGGGAGTTGGTGCGGCGTTGCTGTTAGGCGCCCTGGCGGTCGGACCCTCACCCCCGGCCCCTCTCCCGAAGGGAGAGGGGAGCAGGTCAGGGCTGCACGACGTTGATCGTGCCGGGGTTGCTGCGCCCCACCCCGCGCAGGTCGGGACGGTACATGTCCTCGACCAGCGACGGCGGCACCGTGTAGGTGCCCGGGGTCACCGCGCGCACCAGGTAGAACACCTGCGCCTTGCTGCCCGCCGACAGGCTCAGCGCGGCCACGTAGCGGTCGTCGCGGAACTCCTCGTGCTTGACGTCGGCGGCGTTGGAGCGGTCGCTGATCTCGATGCCGTCCACCACCACGTCGGCCCACTGCTTGGCGTCGCCCAGGTTGAAGTTCTCGATCTCCAGGCCAGCCGGCAGCAGGTCGGTCAGCAACGCGTCGGGCATGCTGGTGTCGGAGGTGATGGTGACGCGCACGATCAGCGCCTCGCCCTCCTTCAGCGGCTGCGGCGTCCACGGCTTGCCGTCGGTGCCGTAGAAGCTGCGCTCCACCTTCAGCGTGCTGTCGTCGGCCGCCGGCGGGGTGCGCGGCACGCCGGCGATCTCCAGGCTGGCGTACAGCGGCGGCTGGCCCTGCGGCACGAAGTGCACGCCGCGCGCCAGCTCGGCCTCGCCGAACTGGCGGCCGAAGGCCTTGGCCGGGGCGATCGCCTCGCTGCTGTCGCCGATGCTCAACTGCCCGGACACCTGCGCGGTCTGGCTGTTGAGCAAGGCCTTGCCCATGCGCGCCAGCGCCACTTGCTCCTGCGTGCTCAGCCACAGCCAGCCGCCGCGGCGGCGCGCGTCCAGCTCGCGGCCCAGCGCCATCACCCGCGCGTCGTACTCGGGCTTGGCCAGGCCGCGCTCGTGCAGCAGCGCGACCATCAGCGCATCGTCGCGGACCACGCTGCCGTAGTCGCCGAAGTAACGCGGCCGGTCGGCGCTGTCCTTGGCGAAACCGGCGGCGATCGCCGCTTCGCCGCGCTTCTTGTCGCCCTGCAGCGACAGCGCCACGCCCAGGTGCACCAGCGACAGGCCGGTCAGCGCCTTGCTGCGGTCGTTGTCGTACAGCGCGCGCAGCGTGCCCAGCGGCGCGCGGTTGACCCGCGCCAGCACGTAGCCGGACCAGGCCTGATTGGCGAACTTCAGGTTCTCGCGGCGGTCCTGGCCGTAGAAGTTGTTGCCGCCGGACAGCAGATCCTCGCTGAGCCGGTTCAACGCCTTCTGCAGCACGTTGTCGGGCACCGCGAAACCGGCGTCCTTGGCATCGAGCAGGAACTCGGCGATGTACGGGGTCAGCCCCGGATTGACGTAGCCGTCGTCGCCCCACATCGAGAAGTGGCCGCTGGACACCTGCATCGAAGCCAGCCGCCCGAACGCACCTTCCATGCGCGCGCGGCGCGTGGCCGCATCCAGGCCCTTGACCCCGAGCAGGCGCGCGGTGGCGTCGTCGAGCAGCAGCGCGGCGTAGCCCTTGCTGGTGGTCTGCTCGGCGCAGCCGTAGGGGTATTCCAGCGCGCCCTGCAGGGCGCTGGCGAACGGGATCGGCGGCAAGGCGCTGACCAGCATGCGCGCGTTGACCGAGCCGGCCATCAGGCCTTCGGCATCGCTGGCGCCCAGGGTCACCGGCGCCAGCGTGTCCAGCACGCGGGTCTGCGTGCGCAGCACCGACGGCCACGCCGCGCGCACCGGCAGGTCGTAGCGGCGGTCGGCGGCATAGCCATTGCCTTCCACCCGCACCCGCACCTTGGCCACGGTGTAGCCTTCCTGCGCCACCAGCGGGAAGCTCAGCGTGGCCTTGCCGTCCTTGCCCAGCTTGGCGCTGCGCGCGTTGTCAGCGATCGCCAGCGGGCCTTCGCCATCCACCCGCACCTTGAACTCGCCCGGCTGGCCGGTGAAGTTCTGCACGTCCAGGGTCACGGTGCTGCGGTCGCCCGGCGCCATCACCCGCGGCATGCTGGCCTCGGCCACGATCGGCGCGCGCACCAGGGTCTCCACGTCGCGGTTGCCGTAGCGCTCGTCCGAATAGACCAGCGCCGACACGCGCAGGGTGCCGTTGAAGTCCGGCACCGGCAGTTGCACGCGGGCGTTGCCCTTGGCGTCCAGTTGCACCGGGCCCGAGAACAGGTCCACGGTCTGCACCCGCGCGGTCGGCCGCTTGGCCTGCGGCAACGCCGCCAGCGCCATGTCGCCGCCGAAGCGCAGCTTGCCGGTGCCGCCCTCGAAGCTCTCGATGACCCGGCCGTAGATGTCGTACGCATCCACGCCCAGGCGCCGCTGCGCGAAGAACTGCGCATTGGCGTCGGGCACCGGGAAGCGGGTGATGTTGAGGATGCCCACGTCCACCGCGGAGATGGTCACGTGCGCCTGCTTGCCGGCCAGTTCCGGCACGCTCACCGTCACCGGCAGCGGCTGCTCCGGACGCATCTGCTTGGGCGCGACCAGGCCCACCGCCACGCGCCGGGCCTTGCGGTCCATCGGCACGTAGGCCACGCCGACCGCGCGCGCCGGGGTGATCTTGCTCGGCGCCGAGCCGCCGCGGAACACCAGCGCGGTGACATAGACGTCGTGGCGCTCCCAGTCCTTGGTCACCGGGATCTCAAACGTGCTGCCCGGCTTCACGTCGATGTCCTGCACGTACAGCATGCGGTCGCTCTCGACCATCAGCAGGCCGGGGCCGGCGTGCGGCGGGGTCAGAGTGACCTTGAGCGTGTCGCCGGCCTTGTAGCCGGTCTTGTCCAGCGCCAGCTTGACCTTGTCCGGACGCGCATCGAGGCCGCGGTTGTCGTCGTTCCAGCTCCAGCCGGCATGGAACGGATAACGCGTGGTCAGGCCGGTGGCCGGGTCGAACACGTCCACCCGGTACTCGCCCCACTCCACCGGGAAGTCGAACTTGGCGGCGCTGGCGCCGGCATCGACGGTGAGCGTCTGCTTGTTCTCGAAGCGACGGGTGAAGTCGTAGTCCCAGCGGTTGTCGGTGAACGCCCAGTGGTAGTCGCGCAGCTCGCGCACCAGGGTCACCTTCAGGCCCTTGGCCGGCTGCGGCTTGCCCTGCGCATCCACGCGCATCAGTTCGAAGCGCGCGTTGGCGTTGGCGTCGGCACCGTCCTTGTCGTCGAACAGCGGGCGCACGCCGACCAGCGCCGGCGCCGGCCACAGCACGCGCTTGAGCGTGCGGGTGACGGTGCGGCCGCCGGTCTCGTACACGCTGGCCGAGACCAGCGCGGCGATGGTGCTGGTCGGCTTGGCCTCGTCGGGCAGCGCCAGGTCCTCGCTGAGCTTGCCGTCGGCGCCGAATTCGGTATCGACCACGTCCTTGGCTTCGCGCGGCAACTGCAGGGTCGGGTCGCCGAAGAAGTAGCCCGGCAACGCCTCCACCGGATGCTGCTCCACCGCCACCGCCAGCTTGGCGGTGAAGCGGTTGCCCGCCGCCGGCGCGCCGTACAGGTAGGCGGCGGTGGCCTGCAGCTTGAACGGCTCGCCCGGCTTGAGCGTCTTCTGCGTGCTGTCCAGGTCCAGCTTCATCCGCTCGGGCAGGAACTCCTCGATGCGCAGGGTCATGCCCTGCACCGCTTCCTTGCTGGTCGGGTCGGTGCGGAACTCCACCTGCCAGCGCCCGGTCGGCGCATCGGCGGGGATCAGCTGCTCGAAACTGAAGTAGCCCTGCTCGCCCGGCTGCAGCCGGGTCTCGCGGAAGATCTTGCCGTCGGGCTGCTTGAGCCGTAGGAACACCGGCTGCGCGCCCTTGCCGGTGGTCGGCACCGGCTTGCCGTCGTTGTCGCGCAGCAGCGCCGACACCCGCACGGTCTCGCCGGGGCGGTACAGGTCGCGGCCGGACCAGGCGAACACGTCGAACCAGGCGTTCTCGCGCCCGGCCACCGCGAACTCGCTCAGGTCCAGCGCCGGCTGGTTGAACGGCAGCATCGACAGGTCGGTGCCGCTGCGCGCCACCAGCACCTGGCCGGCGTCGAGCGTGTAGTTCAGCAGCGCGTTGCCGTTGTCGTCGGTCTGGCCCTTCAGGAACAGCTCGCCGTCGGCGCCGAGCACGCGCAGCTCCACCTTCTTCAGCGGCTCGCCGCTCTGCAGCGAGGCGGTGTGCACGAACAGCTTGTCCTTGTAGGCGCGCGCGTGCAGGCCGATGTCGCTGACGGTGAAGAAGGCGGTGTCGTATTCGTTGTCGAACTTGCCGGGGCGGCGCAGCACCGCGAAGTACAGGCCCGGTGCCTGCAGTTCCTTGATCTCCTGGATCGGCAGGTAGGTCAGCGCGCGCTCGTTCTTGTCGCCGCCGAGCACGAAGCGGTTGACGTAGACCGAGTCGGCCATCTGCGAGATCGGGGTGTGCTCGCCATAGTCGCTGTCCAGCTCCCAGGTGCCGCGGCGGCCGCCGCGCTGGTACTGGGCGAAGAACGTCGGCAGCGCGCCCTCCTTGACCCGCATGAACTCCACGTCCACTTCCGGCACGTTGAGCGAGACCACCGGCAGCCCGCGGCTCTCGCGCGCCGGCAGCACGCTGCCCTGCGAGGCGAAGCCGACCGCCGGGGTCAGTTCGCCGGTGTAGACCTTCTGCTTGAGCGGCTTGCCCAGGCGGCTGCCGTCGGCGGCCAGCAGGTCGGCCGAGATCACCACGGTGTAGTCCTTGGCCGCCTCCACGTAGGGGTAGCGCAGGGTCTTGCCGTCGTCGGACAGCGACCAGGCGCTCTCGTCGGTGCCGACCTTCTCCTCGAAGCGCAGCAGCTTGTCGAAATCCTGGGTGCCGACCAGCGGCCGCGAGAACTCCAGCGCCAGCGACAGCCCGTCGCTCTTCTGGTCGGGATAGGCGCGGACCAGGCCGAAGCCCTTCATCGCTTCCTTCTGCCCCTTCACCGGCTCGCCGCTGGCTTCGGGCAACTGCCCGGATTCGTTGCGCTTGCAGCCGCCCAGCGCCAACGCCAGGCCCAGCAGCAAGAACGTCCCCATCAACCCCGCGCGCAGGCCCGCCCAGCGCCGCTTCGAATCCGTGTGCATGCGTTCGCTCCGTGAATGTGGCGCGAGTATAAAGCGCCGGCGCGACGGCTGGAGAGGCGAAGGTGCGCCATCCGTCGGCGTGTGCGCGGCAGGCCGCCGTCGGCGCGGAAGCACGTCCCGCAACCGCGCCACCGGCCGCCGTGGAGCCCCCAGCTCTACATGGCCCCAGGCCATCGGCCGCGACAGGCATCCCCGGGAACGCCCGTCGCGGCCGAAGCCGCTTCTACCCTGAGTACCCGCGCACCTTCGTTCGAGGTCATGCGGGAGGGACTTCGGTGCCGGCGCGGCGGCAGTGGATGCGCCGATGGCTCCACTCGTCGGGACTGAAGTCCCTCCCACAGGAGAGTCAATCCGATCGCTCATGCCGACAGCACCCGCGGCGCGCGCCCCATGTGGGAGGGACTTCAGTCCCGACTGCAGTGCAACGGATCAGCCCACTGCCCCGCTTGTCGCGACCACACGTCAGCGCAGCAGCCGCTGCATGTACAGCGCGATCAGCCGCGGCCGGTCCAGTGCCAGGCAGACCTGCGCTTTGGCCGCGGCGCCCGGCGCGTCTGCCGTCGGCATCTCGCGGGTATAGCCCTTGTCGTCGACCACGATGCGCAGCGGCACGGTGGGGCACAGGCCGGGATCCAGCAACTGCGCCACCGGCACCACGTCGAACAGGGTCGGGGTGGCGCTGGCCCAGGGCTGGTCGGTGTCGCGCCACTGGTAGTAGAGCTGCGCCAGCGCGTCGGTCAGCGGTTCGCCATGGGCGAACAGCGCCACCCGCTCCGGCTCCTCCAGGGTCACCTGGGTGGCGTCCAGCGGCAGCATCACGATCGGCACGCCGGCGCCGAACACGCGCTGCGCAGCGGGGATGTCGGCGGCGATGTTGTACTCGGCCGCCGGCGGACTCGGCGGGCGGTAGCGCGACTTGCCGTAGCCCGCGCGCACCGAGCCACCCATCAGCACCACCTGCTTGAGCTGGGCGAAGCCGGCCGGGTCGCGCTGCTGCGCGCGCGCCGCGTCGGTCAGCGGGCCGAGCACCAGCAGGGTGACTTCGCCGGGATGGCGCCGCGCCTGGTCCAGGATGAACTGCGCCGCATCCGGCGCCTTGCGCGGCAGCGTGCCCTTGGCTGCCCAGCGTGCCTGGCTGAAGGGAATCGTGCTGTCGGTGCGCTGGCCGATCGCCAGCGGGATGTCGCTGCGGCCGGCCTGCTGCAGCAGCCGCTGCAGCAGCTGCGCGCGCAGGCCGGTATCGCCCCAGGCCGAGGCGATGCCCAGCACCTGCAGCTCCGGACTGCGCAACAGCAGCGCCAGCGCGAACGCATCGTCGATGTCGTCGCCGACGTCGGTGGACACCACCACCTTCTGCAGCGACGCGGCCGTTGTTGCCGCCGTGGCCGCCGTCGCATCGTTCACCCACACGGCCGCGATCAGCAGCGCCGACGCCGCCCATTGCTTCAGCACGCGCATGCGCGTCTCCCAAAAAAGAACCGCCGGCATGATAGCCGGCGGTCGGTGTTGCAACGGCGAGGCCGCGGATCAGAAGTTGGCGCGGAACTGTGCGCCGACGATGCGCGGATCGTTGATGAAGCCGGTGAGGTTGTTGAAGTCGATCGCACCGGTGGCGCGGATCTGGTTGGTGCAGTTGCGGCAGAACACAGAGACCTCGTACGCGCCGGCGCCCCAGTTGTAGCCGATCTTGGCACCGCCCTCGAGCAGCGGCTGGCCGACGAACTCGCGCGAGTCGTACAGGAAGAAGTTGATCTCGCTGCGGTAGGACCAGTCGGTGAAGAAGAAGAACTCGGCATCGTCGCCGACCGGGATGCCGTAGCGCAGGGTCGCGTTGCCCATCCACTTGGCCGCCTGCGGCAGCACGTTGCCGTCGATCAGCGCGCGGCCGGAGGCGTTGATCGGATCGGTCACGGTGCAGGTGCGGCACACGCCCACCGACAGGGTCGGGTCCTCGATGCGGGTCCAGTTGTAGGCGCCGCCCAAGGTCATGCGCAGGTTCTGGGTCAGCAGCGCTTCGAAGTCGAACTCGGCGCCGCGCGCCTTGGAGGCCTTGGCGTTGAGCAGGCGCACGTCGTTGGAGGCGCCGCCGACCGCGGTCAGCTGCTGGTTCTTCACCTTGAAGTCGTAGACGTCGAAGCTCAGGCGCGCGCGCTTGTCGAACAGGTCGGACTTGATGCCGATCTCATAGGAGTCCACGGTCTCCGGTGCGGCCACGGTCAGCGGCGCGGTGGCCGACGGCACGCCGAAGCTGGCGCCGCGGAAGCCGCGGGCGGCGCGCGCATAGACGTTGACGTCGTCGTTGATGGTGTAGGTAGCGCTGAGATCGCCGGTGACCTTGGAATTGTCGGTGCTGCCGCTGGAGGGCTGCTGCAGGGTCACGCGGTCCAGCGCGAGCACGTCGAAGGTCTTCTTGTCGTAGGTGTAGCGGATGCCGGCGCGCAGGTTCAGGCGCTCGGTGGCCGCGTAGTTCAGCGAGCCGAACGCCGCCCACGACGTGTTGCGCTGGCGGGTCAGCTGGTAGCTGGACAGGGTGCCGCCGGCCAGGGTGTTGTAGGTGTAGTTCTCGCCTTCCACCGAATCGTTGAAGTAGTACAGGCCGGCCTGCCAGTTCAGCGGCCCGGCGTACTGCGACTCGGCGCGCAGCTCCTGCGAATACTGGTCCAGGTTCTTGATGCCGCCGGCGGTCTCCACCGGGAACGGGATCACGCCGGGGCCGGACGGCGGCGCGAACACCGCGCCGTAGCCGCCGTCGATGTCGCCGCGGCTGTAGTACTTGCCGATGCCCTCGTAGCCGGTGATCGAGTGCAGCACGATGTCGCCCAGGTCCCAGGTCAGGTTGGCGCTGCCGCCGTAGGTCTGCAGTTCCTGGGTGTTCTTGCCGTCGATGGACACCTTGTCCGGATCGAAGCCGGCGACCAGCTGGTTGGTGCCCGGCTGGAAGATGTTGGCGCGGAACAGCCGCGCGGTGCCGTCGAGGTGGCGCGCGTGCGCGTTGAACAGCGCGCTGAAGTCCTCGCCCGGCTGGAACAGCACCTGCAGGCGCACCGCCGAGTCCATGTAGCCTTCGAAGGAGCGGTTGTCGATGGTGTTGTCGACCCAGTCGCCGCGGCGCTGGCCCAGCGCCGACAGGCGCGCGGCCCACTTGTCGCCCATCGCCACGCTCAGGCCGGTTTCCATGGTCATGGTGCCGTAGGTGCCGTAGGACAGGCTGGCGTAGCCGTCGTTGGCGCCGATGGTCGGCTTGACCGAGTTGAACTTGACCACGCCGGCGGGGGTGTTGCGGCCGAACAGCGTGCCCTGCGGACCGCGCAGCACTTCCAGGCTCTGCAGGTCGAAGATCGGGAAGCCCTTCAGGAACGCGTTCTCGGCGACCACGTCGTCATAGATCAGCGACACCGGCTGCGAGGCGTAGGTGTTGAAGTCGGTGTTGCCGTAGCCGCGGATGTAGAAGCGCGGGAACACGCGGCCGTTGGACGACTCGACGTTGAGGCTGGGCGCCTTGCCAGCCAGCACGCGCACGTCCGAGCCGCTGGTGGCGATGGCGTCCAAGTATTCCGGGCGCAGCACGCTGGCCGACACCGGCACGTCCTTGGAGTCCTCGGCGCGGCGCTCGGCGGTGACCTTGATCGTGTCCAGACGGGCGACCCCGTCGGTGCTGTCCGCCTGCTGGGCGACGGCGGGGAACGAAAGCGCGGAAACGACGGCAACGGCAAGCGCACTGGCGCGCAGCGACCAACTGGCAGACATGGGAACTCCGGGATGGGTGGGCGTAATCGGGAGCGCGCCGAGTCCTTGCCGCGCCGCAGCATAATTAACACAAAATATACAACCTGCGGCGGCCGGCGTCACCTGGGGAGGCGGGGATTTGGGATTGGGGAGTCGGGATTGGCAAAAGCGGGGCCGTTGCGGGGCTGCTCGCCTGCCGGCCCCGGCCGGCTTCCCTTTTCGGATGGCCGCAGCCGCTTTTGGTTGCGTCGGGACTGAAGTCCCTCCCACAAGGGCATGCACAGCGCACAGTCGCAGTCGCCGGTGGCGATGGCGATGGCGATGGCGGTGGCAGTGGCAGTGGCAGTGGCAGTGGCGGCGGAGCATGGAACCGCGAGATGCCTTGTGGGAGGGACTTCAGTCCCGACGCGCGAAGTCCTCAGGCTGCAGGCCGTTTTTGAGCGCCGGTGGAAGCAACACGCCACGGCAATGCTTCAACCATGCCACGCCGCTCCTCCGAGCGCCCATGCCAAACCGCATGTCCTGCGCCCGCGGCCGAAAGGCCAGCAGCAAAAGGCCATCCCGCTGCCGCAAGCCCAACCGGGCAGCACGAAATGGCATCGCATCCGACGCGCCGCTTCACACAGCGACCGCTACTGACGTCTGAAGAACGCGCATCCGCGCTGCCTTTGGAGAGACCCCGATGTTCACACCCCGATCCCTGTCCCTCGTCGCCGCGTTCTGCGCGACGCTGGTCGCCTGCTCCGCCCAAGCCCTCACCCCCTGCGCCGACAAGGACAACATCATTGCCAGCGCCGCGTCCGATACCGCCAACCGCGCTGCCGGCGGCCAGGGCGGCCATGTCGGCCTGCACATGCGCGATGCACGGAGCCCGCTTCCGAAAAGCGGCGACCAGAGCCAGCTTGGGAAATCGGCCTTCGCCAACTGGGCGACCTTCAAGGGCGCGTTCGACGCCTGGCGTGGCGCAGCCGGCACACATGCCGAATGCGGCACCAGCGGCGGCAAAAGGGACATCGCCGATGCGGCCACCGTCGGCGTCACGTCGGGCTGGACCTGCACCGCAGTCGGCAAGAACAACATCTGCACCGAGTGGACCGAGTTCACCCCGGTCAAGGTCTGCTTCTGGTACGCCAACTCTTCGGGCGCGAAAGGCACGGCGGGCAAGTGGCTGCTCAACACGGCCTACCCGTCGCTCAACGCGGACTGCAGTTGAGCGGTCCCGCCACCGTTGATTGCGCCGTGCGGCGCTGGCGCCTCCGCACGGCCTGCCGGCTCAACCCGCCGGCGTCTCCGGCACCCGCACCCAGCCTTCCATCAGCACGCGCGCGCTGCGGCTCATCAAGGCCTTGGTGACGGTCCACTGGCCGTCCACCTGGCGCGCCTCGGCACCGACCCGCAAGGTGCCCGAGGGGTGGCCGAAGCGCACCGCGGTGCGTTCGCCGCCGCCGGCGGCACGGTTGACCAGGGTGCCGGGGATCGCCGCGGCGGTGCCGATCGCCACCGCCGCGGTGCCCATCATCGCGTGGTGCAGCTTGCCCATCGACATCGCCCGCACCAGCAGGTCGATGTCGGCGGCCGCCACCGGCTTGCCGCTGGAGGCGATGTAGTCGGCCGGCGGCGCGACGAAGGCGACCTTGGGCGTGTGCTGGCGGGTCGCCGCGTCTTTCAGCGTGGCGATCAGGCCCATGCGCAGCGCGCCGTATGCGCGGATGGTCTCGAAGCGCTGCAGCGCCTGCGCATCGCCATTGATCGCGTCCTGCAGTTCGGTGCCCTGGTAACCCAGCGCCTGCGCCTCGAGGAAGATCGTGGGAATGCCGGCGTTGATCAGGGTCGCCTGGAAGCTGCCGACGCCGGGCACCTCCAGCGTGTCGACCAGGTGGCCGGTGGGGAACATGGCACCGCCGGCGCCATCCTCGTCGGCGGCCGGGTCGAGGAATTCCAGCGCGATCTCCGCCGCCGGGAAGGTCACCCCGTCCAGCTCGAAATCGCCGGTTTCCTGCACTGCGCCGTCGGTCATCGGCACCTGCGCGACGATGGTCTTGCCGATGTTGGCCTGCCAGATCCGCACCGTGGCCACGCCATCGCGCGGAATCCGCGCCGGATCCACCAGCCCGGCGGCGATCGCGAACGGCCCCACCGCCGCGGAGAGGTTGCCGCAGTTGCCGCTCCAGTCCACGAAGGCGCGCTCGATCGCCACCTGGCCGAACAGATAGTCCACGTCGTGGTCCGGGCGCGTGCTCGGCGCCACGATCACGGTCTTGCTGGTACTGGAGGTCGCCCCGCCCATACCGTCGATCTGCTTGGCATAGGGATCGGGGCTGCCGATCACCCGCTGCAGCAGCGCATCGCGCGCCGGGCCCGGCGTCTGCGCCGTCGCGGGCAGGTCCTGCAGGCGGAAGAACACGCCCTTGGAGGTGCCGCCGCGCATGTAGGTGGCGGGGATGCGGAGTTGCGGAGCGTGGGCCATGGCGGTTCCGGGTGCGTACGAAAAGAAGAGACGGCGGATCAGGGCGAATCGGGAATCTCGGGCTCGACCAGTTGCGTCAGCAGGGTCAGCGACTCCTGCCAGCCGAGATGGCAGAACTCCACCGGGATCTGCGGCGGGATGCCTTCCTGCACGATCTCCAGCGCGGTACCGCAGGCCACCGGCCGCAGCCGCACGGTCACGATCATCTCGCCGGGCAGGTCCGGGTTGTCGAAGCGGTCGGTGTGGCGGATCAGCTGGCCGGGCACCAGTTCCAGGTAGGTTCCACCGAAGGCGCTGCTGGTGCCGGTGCCGAGGTTGGTGAAGCTCATCCGGTAACTGCCGCCCACCCGCGCGTCCAGCGCATGCACGGTGGCGACGAAGCCATGCGGCGGCAGCCATTTGACCAGCGCCGCCGGCTCCAGGAAGGCGCGGTAGACGCGCTCGGCCGGCGCGCGCAGCACGCGATGCAGGTGGACGGTCGCGGTGGTGGCGGCGGACGTGGTCATGGCGGTCTCCTCGGCGGTGGCGGGCGCGGCCAGCATGGCACGCGCCCGATGACAGCGGCAGCCGGCTCAGGCGCTGCGGGCGTCCTCGAGGAAATCCTGGGCGAAGCGCTGCAGCACGCCGCCAGCCTCGTAGATGGACACTTCCTCGTTGCTGTCCAGGCGGCACAGCACCGGCACCTCCACCACGGCGCCGTCCTTGCGCACGATGCGCAGGGTCAGCGTGGCGCCCGGCGTGCGCGCGCCGACCACGTCGAAGGTCTCGCTGCCGTCGATGCCCAGGGTCGTACGCGTGGTGCCCGGCAGGAACTGCAGCGGCAGCACGCCCATGCCGATCAGGTTGGTGCGGTGGATGCGCTCGAAGCCCTCGGCCACGATCGCCTCGACCCCGGCCAGGCGCACGCCCTTGGCCGCCCAGTCGCGCGAGGAACCCTGGCCGTAGTCGGCGCCGGCGATCACGATCAGCGGCTGCTTGCGCGCCATGTAGGTTTCGATCGCCTCCCACATGCGCAGCACCTGCCCGTCCGGCTCCAGCCGGGCCAGCGAGCCCTGCTTCACCTTGCCATCGACCACCGCCATTTCGTTGATCAGCTTCGGGTTGGCGAAAGTGGCGCGCTGCGCGGTGAGGTGGTCGCCGCGATGGGTGGCGTAGGAATTGAAGTCCTCCTCCGGCACGCCCATGTGCGCCAGGTATTCGCCGGCGGCGCTGTCGGCCAGGATCGCGTTGGACGGGGACAGGTGGTCGGTGGTGATGTTGTCGCCGAGCACCGCCAGCGCGCGCATGCCGCGCAGCGTGCGCGCGCCGGCCAGCGCGCCTTCCCAGTACGGCGGGCGGCGGATGTAGGTGCTGCGCGGGCGCCAGGCGTACAGCGGCGCCACCGGCGCGCCCTGCTCCACGCGCACGTTGAACATCGGCGCATAGACGCGGCGGAACTGCTCCGGCTTCACCGCGGCACGCACCGCCGCATCGATCTCGGCGTCGCTGGGCCAGATGTCCTTCAGCCGCACCGCGCGGCCGTCGGCGTCGGTGCCCAGCACGTCCTTCTCGATGTCGAAGCGCACCGTGCCGGCGATGGCGTAGGCGATCACCAGCGGCGGCGAGGCCAGGAACGCCTGCTTGGCGTAGGGATGGATGCGCCCGTCGAAGTTGCGGTTGCCCGACAGCACCGCGGTGGCGTACAGGTCGCGCTCCACGATCTCCTGCTGGATGCGCGGATCCAGCGCGCCGCTCATGCCGTTGCAGGTGGTGCAGGCGAAGGCGACGATGCCGAAGCCCAACGCCTCCAGGTCCGGCAGCAGGCCGGCCTCTTCCAGGTACAGCTGCACCGCCTTGGAACCGGGCGCCAGCGAGGTCTTCACCCATGGCTTGCGGGCCAGGCCGCGTGCGCGCGCATTGCGCGCCAGCAGGCCGGCGGCGATGACGTTGCGCGGGTTGGAGGTGTTGGTGCAACTGGTGATGGCGGCGATGATCACCGCACCGTCGGGCATGCGCCCCTGCGCCTGCTCGGCCTGGCCGGCGGCCAGCTTGGTGGCGTCGGCGATGCCGCGCGCGGCCAGCTCGGTGGTCGCCACGCGCTTGTGCGGATTGCTGGGGCCGGCCATGTTGCGCACGACCTGCGACAGGTCGAAGCGCAGCACGCGCTCGTACTGCGCGGTGGCCAGCGCATCGGCCCACAGCCCGGTGGTGCGCGCGTACTGCTCCACCAGCGCCACCTGCGCTTCCTCGCGCCCGGTCAGGCGCAGGTAGTCCAGGGTCTGCTGGTCGATGTAGAACATCGCCGCGGTGGCGCCGTATTCCGGGCACATGTTGGAGATGGTGGCGCGGTCGCCGATGGTCAGCGCGGCGGCGCCTTCGCCGAAGAATTCCAGGTACGCACCGACCACACGCTCCTGGCGCAGGAACTCGGTCAGCGCCAGCACCACGTCGGTGGCGGTGATGCCGGGCTGCGGCCGGCCGCTCAGCTCCACGCCGACGATGTCCGGCAGGCGCATCCACGAGGCGCGGCCGAGCATCACGCTTTCCGCTTCCAGCCCGCCGACGCCGATCGCGATCACCCCCAGCGCATCCACGTGCGGGGTGTGGCTGTCGGTGCCCACGCAGGTATCGGGGAAGGCGACGCCGTCGTGCACGTAGATCACCGGCGACATCTTCTCCAGATTGATCTGATGCATGATGCCGTTGCCCGGCGGGATCACGTCCACGTTGCGGAACGCGCGCTTGCTCCAGTCGATGAAGTGGAAGCGGTCCTCGTTGCGGCGATCCTCGATCGCGCGGTTCTTGGCGAAGGCCTGCGGATCGTCGCCGCCGCACTCCACCGCCAGCGAGTGATCGACGATCAACTGCACCGGCACCACCGGATTGACTTTGGCCGGATCGCCGCCCTGCTCGGCGATGGCATCGCGAAGTCCCGCCAGGTCGACCAGCGCGGTCTGGCCGAGGATGTCGTGGCACACCACCCGCGCCGGAAACCACGGAAAATCCAGGTCGCGGCGGCGCTCGATCAACTGCAGCAAGGCGTCGTGCAGCAGATCCGGATCGCAGCGACGCACCAGGTTCTCGGCGAACACCCGCGACACGTAAGGCAGGCCGGCATAGGCGCCCGGGCTGATCGCATCGACTGCGGCCTGCGCGTCGAAGTAGTCCAGCGCGGTGCCGGGAAGGGATTTACGGTAGTGGCTGTTCATGGCTGGCTACAGTAGAAAAAAAGCGAAGACAGGACCCTCCTTCTCCCACCGGGAGAAGGTGCCCCGAAGGGGCGGATGAGGGTACGAGCGAAGCCTAGTGAAATCCGATTCCTCATGAGGGGCGGATGAGGGTACGGGCGAAGCTCTTGCGACCGAACACCACGAGGCTGCGCCCGTACCCTCACCCCCGACCCCTCTCCCGACGGGAGAGGGGAGTGTCACGCGGAGTCGAGGCGTACAGGCGCATCACTTGCGCTGATCGATCGGCACGAACGCCTGATCCTCCGGCCCCACGTAGTTCGCGCTGGGGCGGATGATCTTGCCGTCGACGCGCTGCTCGATGATGTGCGCGCTCCAGCCAGCGGTGCGGGCGATCACGAACAGCGGGGTGAACATCGCCGTCGGCACGCCCATCATGTGGTAGCTGACCGCGCTGAACCAGTCCAGGTTGGGGAACATCTTCTTGATGTCCCACATCACCGTCTCCAGGCGCTCGGCGATGTCGTACATCTTGCGGCTGCCCTGCGCCTCGGACAGTTCGCGCGCCACGTCCTTGATGACCTGGTTGCGCGGATCGGACACCGTGTACACCGGGTGGCCGAAGCCGATGATGACTTCCTTGCGCTCGACCCGCGCGCGGATGTCGGCCTCGGCCTCGTCCGGCGTGTCGTAGCGCTTCTGCACCTCGAAGGCGACCTCGTTGGCGCCGCCGTGCTTGGGCCCGCGCAGCGCGCCGATGCCGCCGGCGATGGCGCTGTACATGTCGCTGCCGGTGCCGGCGATGACTCGGCAGGCGAAGGTGGACGCGTTGAACTCGTGTTCGGCGTAGAGGATCAGGCTGGTGTGCATCGCCTGCACCCATTCCTCGTGCGGCTTGAACCCGTGCAGCAGGCGCAGGAAGTGCCCGCCGATCGAATCGTCGTCGGTCTCCACCTCGATGCGCCGGCCGTTGTGGCTGTAGTGGTACCAGTACAGCAGCATCGAACCGAGGCTGGCCATCAGCTTGTCGGCGATGTCGCGCGCGCCGGGATGGTTGTGGTCGTCCTTCTCCGGCTGCACGCAGCCCAGCACCGACACGCCGGTGCGCATCACGTCCATCGGATGTGCCGACGGCGGCAACTGCTCCAGCGCGGCCTTGACCGCGGCCGGAATGCCACGCAGCGAGCGCAGCTTGGCCTTGTAGCCGCGCAGCTCGCTGTTGCTGGGCAGCTTGCCGTGCACCAGCAGGTAGGCGATCTCCTCGAACTGGCTGCTGCGCGCCAGGTCCAGGATGTCGTAGCCGCGGTAGTGCAGGTCGTTGCCGCTGCGGCCCACCGTGCACAGCGCGGTGTTGCCGGCGGCGGTGCCGGACAGGGCCACCGATTTCTTCGGCTTGAAGGCGGGGGCGGTCTGCGGAGCGGTGTCGTTCATGGCGAATCTCCCGGTGTTGCGGTCGGATGGACGCAGTGGATCAGGGGGCGTGCGGCGCCGGTGGCCAGGCCCCGGCGCGCTCGAGCAGTTGCTGCAGCATGGCGATCTGGCGGTTCTGCTGATCCACCAGCGTCGCCCAGTCCTGCTCGCGCAGCTGATTGAGCTTCTCGTGCACCTGCAGGATTTCCAGTTCGGATTTGATGTTCACTTCGTAGTCGTTCTGCGCGCGCAGGCGGTCCACCGCCGCCTGGCGGTTCTGGCTCATCATGATCACCGGCGCCTGGATCGCGGCCAGGCACGACAGGCACAGGTTGAGCAGGATGTAGGGATACGGATCGAAGGCGTGCGCCAGCACCAGACTGTTGAGCGCGATCCAGCCCAGCAGCACCACGCAGAAGCCGATGATGAAGCTCCAGCTGCCGCCGATCTCGGCGACGCGGTCGGCGACGCGCTCGCCCAGCGAGCGATCGCGGTCGGCCTGCTTGACGATGTCGCGGGCCACGTGGCGCTTGGCGATGAAGCGCTCCACCACCTCGCGCTCGGCTTCGGGCAGCTTCTCCAGTTCTGTCTGCAGCAGTTGCCGCGCGGTCTGGCGGCGATCGATGCGGCTGCGCAGCGACGAAGAGGGACCGGCATTGGGATTCATGGACGGACTCGGGCGGGAAAATCGCCGCCGATCATGCGCCCTTGCCGGCGAACAGCGCATCCAGGCGCTGCTCGAAGGCGTGGTAGCCGATGCGCTCGTACAGCTCCTCGCGGGTCTGCATGCGCTCGAGCACTCCCTGCTGATGGCCGTCGCGGCGGATCGCGGTGTACACGTCCTCGGCGGCCTTGTTGGCGGCGCGGAACGCCGACAGCGGGAACAACTGGATCGCCACGCCGGCCGACGCCAGTTCGTCGCGGGTGAACAGCGGGGTCTTGCCGAACTCGGTGATGTTGGCCAGCACCGGCACCTTCACCGCGTCGACGAAACGGCGGTAGGTGTCCAGGTCGTACGCGGCCTCGGCGAAGATGCCGTCGGCGCCGGCCTCCACGCAGGCGATGGCGCGTTCGATCGCCGCGTCCACGCCCTCGGCCTGGATCGCGTCGGTGCGCGCGATCAGGAAGAAGTCCGGATCGGTCTTGGCGTCGGCCGCGGCCTTGACCCGGTCCACCATCTCGCCCTGGCTGACGATCTCCTTGCCCGGACGGTGGCCGCAGCGCTTGGCGCCGACCTGGTCCTCGATATGGCAGGCGGCCGCGCCGGCCTTGATCAGCGCCTTGATCGTGCGCTCGATGTTGAACGCGCTCGGCCCGAAGCCGGTGTCGATGTCCACCAGCAGCGGCAGCGGGCACACGTCGGTGATGCGGCGCACGTCGATCAGCACATCGTCCAGGGTGTTGATGCCCAGGTCCGGCAGGCCCAGCGAACCAGCCGCGACGCCGCCGCCGGACAGGTAGATGGCCTTGTAGCCGGCGCGCTGCGCCAGCAGCGCATGGTTGGCGTTGATCGCACCGATCACCTGCAACGGCGCTTCGGCGGCCAGGGCGGCGCGGAAACCGGCGCTGGGGGAAACGAGGGACATGGACGGCTCCTGACGAAGAGGCGGCGGCGCCCTGCCAGGCGTTCCGCGATGGGCGCCAATCTGGCACTCTCGCCGGCACGGATCAATCTTGATTCAATGAATCAACCTATCGTCCCTTCATGTCCGACAGCCCCGACCGCAACCTGATCTCCGCCGCGGAGGCCTGCGCCCTACTCGGCATCAGCAGCGCCACCCTGTATGCCTACGTCAGCCGCGGCCTGCTCAGCTCGCGCGCCGGTCCCGACCACCGCAGCCGCGCCTACCTGCGCGCCGAAGTGGAGCGGCTGGCGCAGCGCAAGCGCGCCGGCCGCGGCGCCGCGCGCGGTGCCGCGCAGAGCCTGGACCGCGGCCTGCCGGTGCTGGAGACGCGGATCTCGCTGATCCGCCCCGACGGCCCGTACTACCGCGGGCGTTCGGCGGTGGCCATGGTCCGCGCCGGTGCCAGCCTGGAGGACGTCGCGCGGCTGCTGTGGGACTGCCCCGAGGGCGAAGACCCGTTCGCCAGCGCGCCGGTCGCGCCGTGGCCGGCGGTGCTGGCGCCGCTGGCCGGGCATGCCGCGCTGCCACCGCTGGAACGCGCCATGGCCTGCATCCCGCTGCTGGCCCTGGAGCTGCGCCAGTCGCTCAACGCCGCCCCCGGCGTGCGCCGCGAGATCGCCGCCACCCTGCTGCGGCAGAACGCCGCGCTGCTGGTCGGCACCGCGCCGGACGCGCGCCCGCTGCATCGCCTGATCGCCGACCACTGGCGTCCCGGCGACGCCGACTTCGCCGAACTGGTGCGCGCAGCGCTGCTGCTGTGCGCCGACCACGAACTCAACGTCTCCGCCTTCGCCGCCCGCGTGGTCGCCTCCACTGGCGCGCCGCTGCACGCCACCGTCAGCGCCGGCCTGGCCGCGCTGTCCGGCCCGCGCCACGGCGGCGCCACCGCCCGCGCCCACGCCCTGCTGCGCGACGCCCAGGACGCGCCCAGCGCCACCGCCCTGATCGCCGAACGCTGGCAGCGCGGCGACGACCTGCCCGGCTTCCACCACGCCCTGTACCCCGACGGCGACCCGCGCGCGGCCGAAGTGCTGCGCCTGCTGCGCGAACGCAGCGGCGGCAGCGCGCGCATGCAGCACGTGGATTCGGTGATCGCCGCCGCCCAGGACTGCAGCGGCCAGCGCCCGAACATCGACTGCCTGCTCGCCGCACTCTGCTTCGTCCACGATTTGCCCGCCGCGCACGCCCTGGTGCTGTTCGCCGCCGCCCGCCAGGCCGGCTGGCTGGCCCACGCCCTGGAGCAGCAGGCCCTGGGCAAGCTGATCCGACCACGGGCGCGCTACACCGGGGCGATGCCGGAGGATGCGGCCGGACGCAGCTGACACCACCGGGAGACGCCAAACCCGTTCAGCGCCCCCATCTCGCCAAGGTCGCGCCATCGGTGTACAAATGTACACCATGACCACCCTGTCCCCGCAGCGCGCCGCCATCCTCGCCTACGTCCATGCCTGCATCGAGCAGGACGGGCGGCCGCCAAGCCTGGCCGAGATCGCCGAACGCTTCGGCTTCGCCTCGCGCAATGCCGCGCGCAAGCATGTGCAGGCGCTGGTCGAGGCCGGGCTGCTGGCGCAGGTGCCGCAGCAGGCGCGCAGCCTGCGCCCGGCGCAGGCCGGCAGCCGCAGCGAACTGCTGCAGTTGCCGGTGCTGGGCCGGGTCGCCGCCGGTGCGCCGATCGGCGCCGACATCGGCCTGGACCAGCAGTTGCGCCTGGACCGTGCGGTGTTCGCGCTGCGTCCGGACTACCTGCTGCGGGTGCAGGGCGACTCGATGATCGACGACGGCATCCTCGACGGCGACCTGGTCGGGGTGCGCCGCGCCGCCGACGCGCGCAACGGCCAGATCGTGGTGGCGCGGCTGGACGGCGAACTCACCATCAAGCGCTACCGCGCCGATGGCGACGGCATCGCGCTGCTGCCGCGCAATCCCGCCTATGCGCCGATCGTGGTCGCTCCCGGGCAGGACTTCGCCATCGAAGGGCATTACTGCGGCCTGATCCGGCCCGGCTGATGGCCGCCGTCGTCGCCCTCGACCGCCTGCTGGCCGAGCGCCGGGTCTGGCGCGGCCAGCCGACGGCGCTGCCGCCCAGCGCGCAGCCCACCGGGCACGCCGCGCTGGACGCGGTGCTGCCCGCGCGCGGCTGGCCGGAGATGGCGCTGACCGAACTGCTGCACGCCGCCGACGGCATCGGCGAACTGCAGCTGCTGTGGCCGACCCTGGCACGGCTGTCGCAGGGCGGCGGCCGCATCGTGCTGGTCGATCCGCCGTACCTGCCCTACCCCGCCGCCTGGGCGCAGGCCGGGGTGGCGCTGGCGCAGGTGCAGATCGTCCGTGCCGGTGCGGATGCGGCCTGGGCCGCCGAGCAGTGCCTGCGCGCCGGCAGTTGCGCGGCGGTGCTGTGCTGGCCGGGGCTGGCCGGCGACAAGACCCTGCGCCGGCTGCAGGTGGCCGCCGAGACCGGACGCACCCTGGGCTTCGCCTATCGGCCGCTGAAGGCCGCCGCCAATCCGTCGCCGGCCGCGCTGCGCATCGCCATCGACGCCGCGCCGGCGCAACTGCGCGTGCTCAAGTGCCGCGGCGGGCTGCCGCCGGCGCAGCCGATCGCGCTGTCCGCCCTGGCGACCGGGTGAGACCGCTGCCATGCACTGGGCCTGCATCCTGTTGCCGCAACTGGCGCTGGACACCGTCCTGCGCCGCTGGCCGTCGCCGGACGAACCGCTGGCACTGCTCGACGGTCCGCCGCAGCGGCGCACGCTGAAGGCGGTCAACGCCGCCGCGCGCGCCCGCGGCCTGCGCCCCGGACAATCGCTGGTCACCGCGCAGGCGCTGTGCGATCGCTTCGCCACCGCCCTGCACGATGCCGAAGAAAGCCGCCGCAGCCAGCAGTTCCTCGCCGCCTGGGCCTACCGCTTCAGTTCGCTGGTCAGCACCGACTACCCCGGCGCGCTGCTACTCGAGATCGAAGCCAGCCTCGGCCTGTTCGGGCCGTGGCCGCGCTTCGAGGCGCGACTGCGCGAGGAACTGACCGCGCTGGGCTTCCGCCACCGCATCGTGGTCGCGCCGCACCCGTTGGCCGCGCGCGCGCTGGTCAATGCCCACGACGGCATCGCCCTGCTCGACAACGCCGCGCTGCAGCGCGCGCTGGGGCAGTTGCCGATCGCCCGCGCCGGGCTGTCGCCGGCCCTGGCCGAGGGCTTCGCGCGGATGGGCCTGCGCCGCCTGCAGCAGCTGTTCGCACTGCCGCGCACCGCGCTGGCGCGGCGCTATCCGCCCGCCCTGCTGCAGCACCTGGACGCGTTGCGCGGGCAGGCGCCGCTGCCGCTGCAGTACTACCTGCCGCCGGACCGCTTCGATGCGCGCTTGGAACTGGGCTATGCCACCGAATCCAACCAGGCGCTGCTGTTCCCGCTGCGCCGGCTGACCCAGGACCTGGCCGCGTTCCTGGCCGGACGCGACGGCGGCGTGCAGCGCTTCCGTCTGCTGCTGGAACACGAAGACCTGGAACCGAGCGTGGTGCCGGTGGGCCTGCTCGCCGCCGAGCGCGATGCGGCGATGCTGTTCGAACTGGCGCGCGGGCGCCTGCAGCAGGCCAGCGTGCCGGCATCGGTGCAGGCGCTGCGCCTGTGCGCCGACGAACTGCCGCCGTTCGTGCCGGCCGCGCGCGAACTGTTCGACGAACGCGCGCAGCAGGCGCTGCCGTGGGAGCAACTGCGCGAACGCCTGCGTGCGCGCCTGGGCGACGACGCCGTGCACGGCCTACGCGCGCATGCCGACCATCGCCCGGAACTGGCCTGGCGCGCCGAGTCCACCCCGGCGCGCAGCACGGCCACGCCCGCCGCCAACGCGCCGCCACGCCCCGGCTGGCTGCTGGCGCGGCCGGTGCCGCTGCGCGAACGCGCGCCCGAGCGCCTGGCCGGGCCGGAACGCATCGAGAGCGGCTGGTGGGACGACGGCGACGTGCGCCGCGATTACTACGTGGTGCGCACCCGCCAGGGCCAGCGCGCCTGGGCCTTCGCCCCGGCCGACGCGCCGGACGCACTGATGCTGCACGGCTGGTTCGCATGAGCCACACCCCGCCGCATCCACGCATGCCGCCGCGCCTGCGGCTGCTGCCGACGCCTGCCCCTGCGCCAACCAGTGCACCCGCCGCCAACGTGCCGCGCACGCCAGCGGACTCCACCCTGCCCGACTACGCCGAACTGCATTGCCTGTCCAACTTCAGCTTCCAGCGTGGCGCCTCGCACCCCTGGGAACTGTGCGAACGCGCGCTGCACCATGGCTACCGCGCCCTGGCGATCACCGACGAATGCAGCCTGGCCGGCATCGTGCGCGCCTGGCAGGCGGCCCGGGACATGGGCCTGCACCTCATCGTCGGCAGCGAGATGCAGTTCGAGCATGGCCCCAAGCTGGTGCTGCTGGCCGAGACCCTGCATGGCTACCAGCGCCTGTGCCGATTGATCACCCTGGCCCGGCGCCGCGCCGACAAAGGCAGCTACCGCGCGCTGCGCGAGGATCTGGCCAGCGCGGACGACGGCGCCGGCCTGCTGTGCCTGTGGCTGCCGCGCGGCGACGCCGACGACGCCGCGGACGGCGCCTGGCTGCAGGCGCGCTTCCCGCATCGGCTGTGGCTGGCGGTGGAACTGCTGCGCGGCCCCGACGACGCCGCGCTGCTGCAGGCGCGCCTACAGTTGGCGCAGCGCCTGCAACTGCCCGCCGTGGCCAGCGGCGACGTGCACATGCATGCGCGCGGCCGCCGCGCGTTGCAGGACACCTTGACCGCGATCCGCCAGCGCCTGCCGCTGCACGAGGCCGGTGCACACCTGTATCCCAATGGCGAACGCCACCTGCGCCCGCGCGCCACGCTGGCGTCGCTGTATCCGCCGGCGCTGCTGGCCGAAACCGTGCGCATCGCCCAGCGCTGCACGTTCAACCTCGGCCAACTGCAGTACGAATACCCGCACGAACTGGTGCCCCCCGGGCACACGCCCACGCAATGGCTGCGCATCCTCACCGAACGCGGCGTGGCCGAGCGCTGGCCACACGGCGTGCCGGACAAGGCGCGGCGCCTGATCGAACACGAACTCGGCGTGATCGAGCGGCTGAAATACGAGTCCTATTTCCTCACCGTCTACGACCTGGTGCGCTTCGCGCGCTCCAAGGACATCCTGTGCCAGGGTCGCGGCTCGGCGGCGAACTCGGCGGTGTGCTACGCACTGGGCATCACCGCGATCGATCCTGACCGCATCGGCATGCTGTTCGAGCGCTTCATTTCCGAAGAGCGCAAGGAGCGGCCGGACATCGACATCGATTTCGAGCACGACCGCCGCGAGGAAGTGATCCAGTACATCTTCCGCCACTACGGCCGCGAGCGCGCCGCGCTGGCCGCGGTGGCGATCAGCTACCACACGCGCAGCGCGGTGCGCGACGTGGCGCGCGCACTGGGCCTGCCCAGCGACACCGTCGATGCACTGTCGTCCGCACTGGGCCAGCGCGACCCGGTGGAGTCGGCGCAGGAATTGCTGCGCGAACGCGGCTTCGACCCGGACACGCCGGTGATGCGCCGGCTGCTGGTGCTCGCCAGCCAACTGATCGGCTTCCCACGGCACCTGTCGCAGCATCCCGGCGGCTTCGTCATCTCCGAGCATGCGCTGCACACGCTGGTGCCGGTGGAGAACGCGACCATGGCCGAGCGCACGGTGATCCAGTGGGACAAGGACGACCTGGAACTGGTCGGGCTGATGAAGGTCGACGTGCTCGCGCTGGGCATGCTCAGCGCGCTGCGGCGCACCCTGGACCTGCTGCGCGCGCACCGCGGCCGCGACTACACGCTCGCCACTATTCCCGCCGAAGACCCGCAGACCTACGCGATGATCCAGCGTGCCGACACCATCGGCGTGTTCCAGATCGAATCGCGCGCGCAGATGGCGATGCTGCCGCGGCTGCAGCCGAAAGAGTTCTACGACCTGGTCATCCAGGTGGCGATCGTGCGCCCCGGCCCGATCCAGGGCGGCATGGTGCATCCGTATCTGCGCCGGCGCAGCGGCGAGGAGGCCACCGACGATCTGCCAGACGAGTTGCGCGAGGTGTTCAAGCGCACGCTCGGCGTGCCGCTGTTCCAGGAACAGGTGATGCAACTCGCGGTGGTCGCCGCCGGCTACACGCCGGGCCAGGCCGATCAATTGCGCCGTTCGATGGCGGCCTGGAAACGCCACGGCGGGCTGGAACCGCATCGCGACAAGTTGCTGCAGGGCATGCTGGAGAGGAACTACAGCGCCGAATTCGCCGGACGCATCTTCGAGCAGATCAAGGGCTTCGGCAGCTACGGGTTTCCCGAAAGCCACGCCGCCAGTTTCGCCCTGCTCACCTACGCCAGTTGCTGGCTCAAGTGCCACGAACCGGCGGCATTCACCTGCGCGCTCATCAACAGCTGGCCGATGGGCTTCTACAGCCCAGATCAATTGCTGCAGGACGCGCGCCGTCACGGCCTGCAGGTGCGGCCGGTGGACGTGCGCTACAGCGACTGGGACTGCAGCCTGGAAGCGCATAGTCCCGACCCGCAGGTGCAGCCGGCGATCCGCCTGGGCCTGCGTCTGGTCCGCGGCCTGGCCGAGGACGCCGCACTGCGCCTGCAGCAGGCGCGCGCGCAGGCGCCGTTCCACGACCTCGCCGACCTCTGTCACCGCGCCGCGCTCGACGACAAGGCCCGTGCCGCGCTCGCCGACGCCGGCGCGTTGAAAGCGCTGGCCGGCCATCGCCACCGCGCTCGCTGGGCCGTGGCCGGCGTCGAAGCGCAACGGCCGCTGTTCGAAGCGTTGTCGGCCACGCCCGAACAGCAGGTCGCGCTTCCGCTGCCCAGCCAGGGCGAAGACATCCGCGCCGACTACGCGACGCTCGGCACCACCCTGGGCAAGCACCCGTTGACCCTGCTGCGCACGCAGCTGCGCGCGCGCCGCTACCGCCATTCCGGCGAACTGCGCGCGTTGCCGCATGCCAGTGCCGTCGCCATCGCCGGCCTGGTGACCATGCGCCAGCGCCCGCAGACCGCCAGCGGCGTCACCTTCGTCACCCTCGAGGACGAGCACGGCCTGGTCAACGTGGTGGTGTGGCGGCGTCTGGCCGAACGCCAGCGCCAGGCCCTGCTCGAATCCCGGCTGCTGCTGGTGCGCGGCCGCGTCGAGACCGAGGGCAAGGTCCGCCACCTGATCGCCGCCCATCTGGAAGACCTGACGCCCATGCTGCTTGGCCTGGATATCCGTAGTCGGGATTTTCATTGAGGCAGTCACATGCGTCACAGCAACCCGGCGACAATTCGATTTGATTGCCTAACGAAGGCAACACCATCAAGGCCTGCGGTCAAACTGGTTGGAGACAACGTAAACTTTGCGGCGTAATGCGCTAGTCTCCGCCGCCACTACAACGACGACTAACGTGACATCCAAATCCCGGCGATGTCGTTTCTCCCCGCGCAGTCGACATTGTCTGCCGCGTAACGGACCACAAGCGATTTCTGGTTTGTAACAGCCATAGAGACAACGGCAAGCGTCGGATTAAAGTCAGGATCCGACTGCCTGATGATGCCGGCTCCGCCTTCCACCCAATCCACCCAAAGCATACTGTCGCCGACGTAGAACGCTTTTGGCGTCACCATGCATTCCGTCACCGCCATGGCTGGCGATGCGATGACGCACAGAAGAAGCCCAAACGCTAACGAAAATAAAGAAACCCGAAATTTCATATCACCCCCTGTTCTGATGAAAATCAATCAGCAACGCTCACACGCCCCTTCTTGCCCAGTGAGCGATCTCTTTGTGGAGCCGTCGATCACTGTACACGACACTGATGTCGCCCCCCGTGTTGACAGCGAGGAAATCGACCCAGTCAATATGCCAACATGAATTCCACGCAGCAAGCGCCTTACGACGATCTTTGCACTACGTTGTGGACGCGCCGGCCCCAATTGGCGTTGGATCAATTATCGTCCAGTACGTACCGCCGTTGGCAGTGCTCGCAGAAAAACGCGCGCCGCTGCGCCTTGCCGAGTTGCTTGCGATACGTGAGCAAATGACCGTCGCGCGGACACACCGTCTTGGTGTGCACCTGGTAGTTTTTCTTCAGTTCGTAGGCTTTCTTCCAACGATAGAAATCGAAGCTGTACTCACGCGCCTGTGTCACCAGTTCGCCCAGCTTGCGCGGCGGCAACGCGCCGATCTCGCTCTCGGGATGCACACGGATGCGGTGCAGCACCTCGTTCTTGATGATGTTGCCGACACCGGCGAACACATCCTGATCCAGCAAGGCATCGGCGGCGAGTGTATGCGGCCGCAGCCGCAACTTGCGCCGCGCCTGCGCCGCATCCCAGTCGGGATTCATGACGTCCGCGGTCCAGTCGTAGGCCGCATCCAACGGACCGTCGATGAACTTGATCGAACACGCGTAGAAGTTCAGCTCCTCGCCCTTGGCGAAGCCCAGGCTCAGACGCGCCGACGCGTCCTTACGTGCATTGATCCGGTAGCTACCGAACAGCAGGAAATGGATGCGCACACTGAACGCATCGAACTCGATCAGGAAATGCTTGCCCCAACTGCGCAGCGACAGGATCTTGCGACCGCGCATCCGCTCCAGGTCCAGCTTGCTGTTGCCGGACACCCGCAACACCTTGCGCCCGGCGAACGCGGCGGCTTCTTCCTTCAGGATGACGATCGAGGGACCTTCGGGCATGCGTGGAGTATCGAGCGATGTTGTGATCGGGTCGTGAGCCGGTCGCATCCAAGTGGTCATCGCTTGGTGACTCCACCCAGAATCTCCACGCATCCGGTCAAGGGATGCCCGTTGACAGGGGCACACGTGAGCGTACAATTTATTGTACAACTCGGAGCCATCATGGACACCATCACCTACAGCGCCGCACGTGCCGCTCTCGCGGACACCATGGACCGCGTGGTCAACAACCACGAGCCGGTGATCATTACGCGCAGCCGCGAGCAAGCCGTCGTCATGCTGTCGCTGGAGGACTACAAGGCGATGGAAGAAACCGCTTATTTGCTGCGTAGCCCGAAGAACGCGCAGCGCCTGCTGGAATCCATCGCACAACTCGAATCCGGTCGCGGCAAGGCGCGGGAACTGAGCGAGTGACGCTGCAGTTCTCGGACAACGCCTGGGAGGATTATCTCTACTGGCAACAGGCCGACAAAAAGATGCTCAAGCGCATCAACGACCTGATCAAGGCCATTCAACGCGATCCCTCCCAGGGCATCGGCAAGCCCGAACCGCTACGCCATGCCCTGGCCGGCTACTGGTCGCGACGCATCAACGACGAACACCGGATCGTCTACAAGGTCGAGCATAGCGTCCTGTTGATTGCACAACTGCGGTATCACTACGTGTAGCAATTTTGTTGGCTCAAGCACTTTGAATACGAGCGGCGGGCGAGAATTCTAAATTCCTCCATTTCGACCAGTAGCCATCTGGAATTCCTTTAGGTGCTCAGTCACAAGTTGCTCGTGTGCATCAGAGCCATATGCCCTTGAGGCGAATAGGAACGACAATCCCGTCCTATAAATAACATTCCAAATATCATAGGCATGATCGAAAACTCGTGGAGTACCGAGCATTCCACGAACAGCAAAGCCACACAGATCAGGGTTATAAATATCCATGATGTGGTTCGCCGCTCCATGGACAAAACCTGAGTACATCTTATGGATAACATCGGAAAGCTTTACTGACCGACTTGGATCCTCTAGGTAGCTGGCATTGTAGGCATGAATTTTCTTTCTTCTTACCTGATCGCGACTTCTGTGTGATTCAGTCACATTGGAAAAGTCATCAAATTCTTCAGCCCAGAACGCATCCAAATATCGCCTATGAAGATCTGTCAAATCATCATTGGCGATACCAAGAACCAAGAATAAAACATCCTCATTCGCCTCATCAATCATCCTCTGCAAAGCAGCCTGTTCAAGAACATGCCCGTTCTGAAGCAACAAAAAAGCTGCATTCAATCCACTTAGCGCCATTGCCAGCTTAAGCACAATTGCATGTTCAGCGTCACGCCGTGGAAAGCGGAGAATCCAGTTTCCATCGCCCAGCTCAACGCGCACCGGCCTAGTCATCCCGCCTTCAAAATCACGAAGAACCCCTTCATAGATATGAAGCATTCTGGCGTGCGGACCCAGGTCAATTCTTGCAGGCATAGACTTACTCACATATCCCACTTGCGATGTGCCTAGATTTAGCATCTGATCGCCATTTCATAGCCATGGCCTCGAGCGCAAGACCACTGATAATTTGATCGCCAATTCTAAAATTGTCCCAAGGCAGAAATCGACAATAGCGACCAAGCAGCTTGGACTTCAAGCAACAAAAAAGCCGGCACTAGGCCGGCTTCTTCGTTGACGCTCAAATTCGTGGTGGGCGGTGCAGGGTTCGAACCTGCGACCCTTGCCGTGTGAAGGCAATGCTCTACCGCTGAGCTAACCGCCCGTGTCGCGAGCCGCACATTATAGGGCTGTGGCGCGCGGCGTCAATGGGGCCTGTCGAGGTCCGTTGCGCGGCGCCGCCGCTACATGGTCTGGGTGGGCTTGTCGGCGTTGAGGATGCCGGCCAGCTGGGTCTCGATCTTGGTGCGGATGGTCTCGCCTTCGCTGTTGTCCGGCAGCTGCACGCCGATGCCGGCGGCGCGGTTGCCCTGGGCGCCGACCGGGGTCACCCAGACCACCTTGCCGGCCACCGGCAGGCGCTCGCTGGAATCGGGCAGGGTCAGCAGCAGGAACACTTCGTCGCCGAGGAAGTAGCGCTTGGGCGTGGGCACGAAGATGCCGCCGTTCTTCACGAACGGCATGTAGGCGTTGTACAGCGCCGCCTTGTCCTTCACCGCCAGCGACAGGATGCCCTGGCGTCCGCTCATCGCGCTCATCGTTGTGCCCCTCTCCGGGCCGGGCGATCGCCATCGCGCCAGGCCAGCAACAGTTCCGCGATCGCCAGGTCGGCGCGCACGGTGGTCCGCAGCAGATCGCGGGTGCGATTGGCGGCGTCGAACCACGCGGCCAGCTTGTGCAATCGCGCCGGGTCGGTCAAGCCGGCCTGCGACGCCTGGGCAAGCGCCAGGTCGGCGGCATGGCCCAGGCGCTGCTCGGCCAGCGCGTCGCTGCTCCAGCGCTGCGCGGCGTCCAGCGCGCCGAGCTTGCCGGCGGCGACTTGCTCCAGGTCCGCGACCACCTGCCGGCGCAGCTTCAATCCGTCCTCGCGCAGCCAGTGCGCGGCCAGGCCGGGATGGCCGCGCGCGGCGTCCAGCGCTTCGCGTGCGGTCTTCTCGGGAAAGTCCTGGGCCAGCAGCCACGCGATCGCCTCGTCGGCCGGCGGCAACTTGAATTCCAGCCGCTGGCAACGGCTGCGGATGGTCGCCGGCAGCCTCGCCGGCTGCGCGCTGATCAGCCACAGATAGCGGCCGGGCTGCGGTTCTTCCAGCGTCTTCAGCAGGGCGTTGCAGGCGGCGCGGTTGATCGCGTCGGCCGGGTCCACCACCACTACCTGGGCCACGCCGTACTGCGGGGTCAGCGCCAGCTTCTGCGAGATCTCGCGCACCTGCTCGATGACGATCTCGGTGCGCAGCTTGTCGCCGGTGCGGTTGGGGATGAACGAGATCAGCTGCAGGTCCGGATGGGTGCCGGCGGCGATCAGCTGCGCGCTGCGCAGGGCCGCGGCCGGCTCGCCCTGACCGAGTACGTGCGCGGCCAGCTTCAGCGCCACCGCACGCTTGCCCAGGCCTTCCGGCCCACAGATCAGCAGGCCGTGGCCGAGGCGGCCCGCATCGAGCGCGGCCACGGTCTGGTCGTAGGCGCGCTGCTGCCACGGCGCGAACGGCACGTCGCTCATGGCGTCGGCTCCTGTTGCTGCTGCACCCACGCCGCCAGTGCGGCGGCGACCGCCTGCGCCACCGCCTGCGGCGGCTGGCTGGCGTCGATGACGCGGAAGCGCTGCGGGTCCTGCGCGGCGCGCTGGCGGAAGCCGGCACGCACGCGCTGGAAGAAATCGTCCTGCTCGCTCTCGATCCGGTCCGGCCACAGATCGCGGCCGCTGGTGCGGGCACGGCCGATCTGCACGTCCAGGTCCAGCAGCAGGGTCAGGCCCGGCTGCAGGCCGACCGCGCGCCGCTCCAGGTCGGCGATCCAGGCACGATCCAGGCCGCGGCCTTCGCCCTGGTAGGCGTAGCTGGAATCGGTGAAGCGGTCGCTGACCACATAGGCGCCGCGCTGCAGCGCCGGCCGGATCACCTCGCGCACGTGCTGCGCGCGCGCGGCGAACACCAGCAGCAGTTCGGTCTCGGCGGCCAGCGGCTCGGCGACTTCGCCGGGGGTCTTGTCCAGCAGCAGCGCGCGGATGCGCTCGGCCAGCGGCGTGCCGCCCGGTTCGCGGGTCAGCACCACTTCGTGGCCCTGCGCCTGCAACGCATCGCGGATCGCGTTGATCGCGGTGGTCTTGCCGGCGCCCTCGCCGCCTTCCAGGCTGACGAAGCGATGGTGACGCAGCACGGCCTCGCTCATGGCGACACCGCCGCGTCGCTGCGCGCCTGGCGCAGGCGCTGCAGGTAGCGCGCCACCGCCGCGTTGTGCTCGGCGTAGTTGGCGGAGAACGCATGCGCGCCGCTGCCGTCGCCGATGGCCACGAAGTACAGGCTGTCGCCCGGCGCCGGGTTGGTGGCGGCACGCAGCGCGTCGCGGCCGGGCATGGCGATCGGGGTCGGGGTCAGGCCGGTGCGGGTGTAGGTGTTGTACGGCGTATCGGTCTCCAGGTCGCGCTTGCGGATGTTGCCGTCGTAGGCGCTGCCGATGCCGTAGATCACGCTCGGGTCGGTCTGCAGTTTCATGCCCAGTTGCAGGCGGCGCACGAACACGCCGGCGATCTGCGGGCGTTCGGCGGCCAGGCCGGTTTCCTTCTCCACGATCGAGGCCAGGATCAGCGCCTGCTCCGGCGACTGCAGCGACAGGTCCTTGGCGCGCGCGTCCCAGGCCTCGGCCAGCGCCTTGTCCATCGCCGCATGCGCGCGGCGCAGTACCTGCAGGTCGGTGTCGCCGCGCTGGTAGAGGTAGGTCTCGGGCAGGAAGCGGCCTTCCGGGTGCTGGCCAGGCTGGCCGAGCTTGGCCATCAGTTCGCTGTCGCTGAGGTCGGTGGTGGTGTGCACCAGCGGCGTGGCCGCGTTCAAGGCGCTGCGCAGTTGGCGCACGTTCCAGCCTTCGACGATGGTGAAGCGGTACTGGATCACCTGGCCCTTGCGCATGCGCAGCAGCAGCTCGCGCGGGCTCAGTGCCGGCTGCAACGCGTATTCGCCGAACTTGAGCTTGCCGGCCACGCCCAGTTCGCGCGCCAGCACCTGCCATTGCAGGTCGCTGCCCTGGTTCACGCCGGCGGCGCGCAGCTTGCGCAGCACGCCGTTGAGCGAGGCGCCGCGCGCCACTTCCACGCTGGGCTGGGTCGCCTGCAGCGGTTGCTCGGCGAAGGCGCGATAGCCGTGCCACCACCAGGCGCCGGCCGCGGCCACCAGCAGCGCCAGCACCAGCAATGTCCCCAGCAGGGTCAGACACCCGCGTTTAGCCCAAGCCACGACCACCTCGGAGCGAATTCAATGACGTGCAGGATACCGCGCGGCCGGCATGGCCCGGTATCGCGCGGCCCCGCTCATGGTTCCAGCGCGCGCAGCAGGCCGCGTGCCTTTGCGCGGGTCTCGTCGAGCTCGCGCTCCGGGTCGGAGTCGAACACGATGCCGGCGCCGGTGCGGAACTGCACCTGCGCGCCGTCCACCTCGGCGGTGCGGATGAGGATGTTCAGGTCCATGTCGCCGTCGCGGTTGAGCCAGCCGAACGCGCCGGTGTAGGCGCCGCGCGGGGTCTGCTCCAGTTCGGCGATGATCTGCATGCAGCGCACCTTGGGGCAGCCGGTGATGGTGCCGCCCGGGAAGGTGGCGCGGATCGTCTCGCCCGGCGTGGTGCCCGCACGCAGCCGGCCGCGCACGTTGCTGACGATGTGGTGCACGTGGGCGTAGCTCTCCACGGTCATCAGTTCGTCGACCTCGACGCTGCCCGGCGCGCAGATCCGCCCCAGGTCGTTGCGCTCCAGGTCGATCAGCATCACGTGCTCGGCGCGCTCCTTGGGATGCCCGACCAGTTCGCGGATGCGCGCGGCCTCGTCGTCGCCCGGCGCGCGTGCGCGGGTGCCGGCGATCGGCCGGGTCTCGACCACGTCGCCGCGCACCGACACCAGCCGTTCCGGCGAGGAACTGACCACGGCGCGGCCGTGGCCGACGAACAGGCCGGCGAACGGTGCCGGGTTGGCGCGACGCAGTTGCGCGTACAGCGCCGCCGGCGCCAGCGGCGCGGCGAAGCGCGCCGACCAGCGCCGCGACAGATTGACCTGGAACACGTCGCCGGCGCGCAGGTAATCGAGGATGCGGCGCACGCCGTCGACAAAGCGCTGCGGCGGGTCTTCCTCGATCGCCAGCGGCGTCTGCCACGCAGGCGCCGGTGCGGCCGCGGTCAGCGCCTGCAGATCGGCGAGCACGCTGTCCAGCACTGCCGCATGCGCGGGCTCGGCCAACGCCACGCAGTCGCCGGTGACGTGATCGCGCAGCAGCGCGGCGGGACAGCGCAGGGCCAGCGCCGCGGGCGTGGTCGCAGCGGAAGGCGGCAGTTGCAGCACCGGCTCCACCTGCGCAGCGAGTTCGTAGTCCAGCAGCAACGCCCAGCCGCCACGAAACGGCCAGCGCGGCTCGTCGCGTTCGCAGCGTTCGGCCTGCCAGTGCGCGTCCAGTGCGCTCAGGAAATCCCCGGCCACCGCGGCGCCATCGAGCGTGCGGGTGCCCCCATCGCGATCCAGCCGCAGGCCCTGCCCGTCGGCGACCAGCAATAGATCCCAGCGCCCCTGCGCCGTGCCCGACGCCGCCGATTCCAGCAACACCGGATACCGCTGCGGCGCCAGGCGATGCAGCGCCAGCAGATCGACCTCGGCCGGCAAGGGAACGGTACGCAGCATCGAAGATCCGCTGGAAGAATGAAAGAAACGTCAGGAAACGGAAGGCATCGCCAGACAAGCGCTAAGCGACACCGCAGCAACGCACGCGGACCTCACGCGCGCCGCTCGATGGATAGACGAGCGCGACGGGAGTGAGGCGCCGGCTGTGACGATTCCCGATTCCCTATTCCCGAATCCCGGCTCCTAGACCCGCTTGAACACCAACGTCCCGTTGGTCCCGCCGAAGCCGAACCCATTGGACATCGCCACGTCGATCTGCTTCTCGCGCGCCACGTTCGGCACGTAGTCCAGATCGCAGCCTTCTCCCGGCTCGTGCAGGTTGATGGTCGGCGGGATGATGCCGGCATGGATCGCCATCACCGAGAAGATCGCTTCGGCACCGCCGGCGGCGCCGAGCAGGTGGCCGGTCATCGACTTGGTGGAGCTGACCATGGTCTTGTAGGCGTGATCGCCCAGCGCACGCTTCATCGCCAGGGTCTCGGCCAGGTCGCCCAGCGGCGTGGAGGTGCCGTGCGCGTTGAGGTAGTGGATCTGGTCCGGATTGAGCTTGGCGTCCTTCATCGCCGCCACCATGCTGCGCGCGGCGCCTTCGCCGTCCTCGCTCGGGGCGGTCATGTGGAAGGCGTCGGAGCTGGCGCCGAAACCGACCAGCTCGGCGTAGATGCGCGCGCCGCGCGCCTTGGCGTGTTCGTACTCTTCCAGCACCAGCACGCCGGCGCCGTCGCCGAGCACGAAGCCGTCGCGCTCCTTGTCCCACGGCCGCGAGGCCGCGGCAGGATCGTCGTTGCGGGTGGACATCGCCTTCATCGAGCAGAAGCCGCCCACCGAGGTCGGCGAGGAGCCGCGCTCGGCGCCGCCGGCCAGCATCACGTCGGCGTCGCCGTGCTGGATCATGCGCATCGCGGTGCCGATGGAATGGTTGGAGGTGGCGCAGGCCGAGACCGCGGAGAAGGTCGGCCCCTTCAATCCTTTGATCAGGCTCACCTGGCCCGGCAGCATGTTGATGATGGTGCTGGGCACATAGAACGGCGAGATCTTGCGGGCGCCGCCCTCGTGGAATTTGACGGTCTGTTCCTCGATGCCGAGCAGGCCACCGATGCCGGAGCCGAGGATCGCGCCAATGCGCTCGGCATTGGCCTCGGTGATCTCCAGGCCGGAATCGTCCAGCGCCATGAACGAGGCGCCGACGCCGTAATGGATGAACGAGTCCATCTTGCGCGCGTCCTTGGACGAGATGAACTTGGTCGGATCGAAATCCTTGATCTCGCCGGCGATCTTGGTGGTGAACTGAGATGCATCGATCTGGGTGATCGGGCCGATGCCGGAGCGTCCGTTGACGATCCCTTCCCAACTGCTGGCCAGGTCATTGCCCAACGGCGACACCAGGCCCATGCCGGTTACGACGACACGACGGCTCATTGCGAAATCTCCTCACCGCGATACGCGCGGCCTTGACGCTGTAAAAACACAGGGCCGCATGCGCGGCCCCATGGGATTGTCACGCGCATCGGGCCCACGCAGGCGCCGATGGCGATCGCGAACGCAGCCTCAGCTCTTGACGTGCGCCTTGACGTAGTCGATGGCCTGCTGCACCGAGGTGATCTTCTCGGCTTCTTCGTCCGGGATCTCGCACTCGAACTCTTCTTCCAGGGCCATCACCAGCTCGACGGTGTCCAGCGAGTCGGCACCCAGGTCATCGACGAACGATGCGTTGTTGGTGACTTCTTCTTCCTTGACGCCGAGCTGTTCGACGACGATTTTCTTGACGCGTTCTTCGATGGTGCTCATTGGGATATCGCTCCAGATGGAGTAGTGGTGGTTCGAGTTTTAGGATCCCCGCACACGGATGTGCGGTGCTCCTGTGAGGGACTCACAAAACGCCATCGGGCTGCGATGGCCGCGTTGGGTAGTGTAGTGGAAACCGACTGGCCCTTGCAGCACTGCACAAATGCCGGCCGATCAGCCACTTAGGCGCGTCCGCTGCGCCGCAGGCTCACGGCATGTACATCCCGCCGTTCACGTGCAGGGTTTCGCCGGTGATGTAGCCGGCGCCGGGACCGGCCAGGAACGCCACCGCATTGGCGATGTCGGATGGCTGGCCGAGCTGGCCGAGCGCGATCTGCTCCAGCAGCGCGGTGCGCTGCGCTTCCGGCAGCGCCTTGGTCATGTCGGTGTCGATGAAGCCCGGCGCGACCACGTTGACGGTGATGCCGCGCGAGCCGATTTCCTTGGCCATCGACTTGGAGAAGGCGATGATGCCGGCCTTGGCCGCGGCGTAGTTGGCCTGGCCCGGATTGCCGGTCACGCCGACCACCGAAGCGATGTTGACGATGCGGCCCTTGCGCGCCTTCATCATGCCGCGCAGCACCGCCTTGGAGGTGCGGAACACGCTGGTCAGGTTGGTGTCGAGGATCGCCTGCCAGTCGTCGTCCTTCATCCGCATCAGCAGGTTGTCGCGGGTGATGCCGGCGTTGTTGACCAGGATCGAGACCGGGCCGAATTCCTTGGCGATCGCCTCGATCAGCGCATCGACCGCGGCGCCGTCGGTGACGTCCAGCGCGCGGCCATGACCGCCATGGGCGGCCAGGCGCGCGCCGATCGCTTGCGCGCCGGCGTCGGAGGTGGCGGTGCCGATGACGGTGGCGCCCTGCGCGGCCAGTTCGTCGGCGATGGCGGCACCGATGCCGCGGCTGGCGCCGGTGACCAGCGCGATCTCGCCCTGCAATGGCTTGCTCATCTGCGTTTCCTTGGAGACGGACGGCGCATCGCGCCGGGGGAAAGGAGGGAAACCAGCGCGGGCGAACGGCGCACCGCGCGGCGACCGGCGATCAGGAGGCCCAGGCCTCGCGCGCGCCGGCGAACTCGGCGGGCGTGCCCAGGGCGCGGCCGTCGAGCGACTTGTCGATGCGCTTGACCAACCCGGTCAGCACCTTGCCCGGGCCGCACTCGGCCAGGCGGGTGGCGCCGCCGGCGGCCAGCGCCTGCACGCAGCCGGTCCAGCGCACCGGCAGATACAACTGCTCGACCAGCGCCTGGCGGATCGCCTCGACGCCCTCGTGCACCTGCGCATCGGCGTTCTGCACCACCGGCAGCTGCGGCGCCTGCCAGGCCAGCCCGCGCATCGCTTCGGCCAGGCGGTTGGCCGCCTCGCGCATCAGCGGGGTGTGCGAGGGCACGCTGACCGCCAGCTTCACTGCCTTGCGCACGCCGCGCTCGGCCAGCAGCGCCAGGGCGCGGTCGATCGCCGCGGCATCGCCGCCGATCACCACCTGCCCCGGCGAGTTGTAGTTGGCCGGCACCACCACCTGGCTGCCGGCGGCCTGCGCGCAGACCTCTTCGACCAGCGCGTCCTCGGCGCCGAGCACGGCGGCCATGGCGCCCACGCCGGCCGGCGCAGCGTCCTGCATCAGTTGCCCGCGCAGCCGCACCAGGTGCGCGCCGTCGTGCAACGACAGGGCGCCGGCGGCGACCAGCGCGCTGTATTCGCCCAGGCTGTGCCCGGCCAACTGCGCCGGACGCGCCCCACCCTCGGCCAGCCACAGCCGCCACAGCGCCACACTGGCGGCCAGCAGCGCCGGCTGGGTGTACTCGGTGCGGTTGAGCATCTCTTCCGGGCCGCCCTGGCTCAGCGCCCACAGGTCCACGCCGGCGCCCTCGGAGGCTTCGGCGAAGCTGTCGCGCAGTTGCGGATGCAATTCGGCCAGTTCGGCCAGCATGCCCAGCGATTGCGAACCCTGGCCGGGGAAGACGAAGGCGAGTGTGGAATCGGTCACGCGGTCGGCCCTGCGAAAATCGAGCGGCGATGATACGGGCGAAACCGGCCGGGCGTCTGTACCCGGGCGTATGTGAAATGGCGGCAGGCCCATCGCGTCCCGCCGGTCGCGCCTCGCTCGGCGGCGCCCGGTGTCAGGCCGACAGCACACGTGAAGCGCGGGACGCACGCCAGCGCAAGGCGTTGCGATCGTGCGCGCAGGCCAGGGTGCTGGCAGCGCGTCACCGCGGAGAGGCGGAACGCGGGGCATGTCCGATGGGCGCGGCTGGACGCCCAGGCGACAACGCAAAAAGCGCGCACCCACAGGCGCCCACGCTGGGCGAATCGCGCTTTTCGCGCGCGGCGTGATGTCGCGAAAGGAAGGCAGGCGCGGACGCATCGCGGCACAGGCCGCGCGCGACCACGCACCGCGATGCACGCGCCGGACGCGCTGACGTCATGAGAATTGGGTTCGGCCAGCGCATCACCGCGCGTCGTGGCGACGACGCACGGCGCCCGGCATCGGATCGCGATCGCGCGCCGCGACGCCGCCAACGGCGCCGGGCGCGGAAACAGGCTCAGTAGCGCAGCAGCGCCGAGCCCCAGGTGAAGCCGCCGCCGAAGGCTTCCAGCAGCAGCAACTGGCCGCGCTGCACGCGGCCCGAACGCACCGCCACGTCCAGCGCCATCGGCACCGAGGCGGAGGAGGTGTTGCCGTGGATGTCCACCGTCACCACCACCTGCTCCATCGGCAGCTCCAGGCGCTTGGCGGTGGCTTCGATGATGCGCAGGTTGGCCTGGTGCGGGATCAGCCAGTCCAGGTCATGCTTGTCCAGGCCGTTGGCCTCGAGGGTCTCGTCGACCACGGCGTCCAGCGCCTTGACCGCGTACTTGAACACCTCGCTGCCCTTCATCTGGATGCCGCCGGCGGCGGGGTCGCCGGTGCCGTCGCCCAGGCCGGTGGCGATGCCGACCGGATTCCACAGCAGTTCCTTCTTGCTGCCGTCGGCATGCAGATGGGTGCTGAGGATGCCGGTGTCTTCGTCGGCGCGCAGGACCACCGCGCCGGCGCCGTCGCCGAACAGCACGCAGGTGGTGCGCTCGGTCCAGTCGACGATGCGGCTGAGGGTTTCGGTGCCGATGACCAGCACGGTCTTGGCGTCGCCACTGCGGATGAACTTGTCGGCCACGCTGAGCGCGTAGACGAAGCCGGAACAGGCGGCGTTGACGTCCAGCGCCGGGCAGCCGACCACGCCGAGGCGGGCCTGGATCAGGCAGGCGGTGGACGGGAATATCAGGTCCGGCGTGGTGGTGCCGACCACGATCATGTCGAGTTCGGCGGCATCGATGCCGGCGGCTTCGATCGCCTTCAGCGCGGCCTCGTAGCCCAGGTCGCCGGCGGTCTGGCCGGGGGCGGCGATGTGCCGCTCGCGGATGCCGGTACGGCTGCGGATCCATTCGTCGCTGGTGTCGACCATGTGCGACAGATCGTCGTTGGTCAACACTTTTTCAGGCAAATAGCTGCCGGTGCCCGCGATCCTGGAATAGATCCGCTTGCTCATGCTGGTTCCTGTTGCCTGTTACGCAGGCCGCCCCGGTGCGGCGCGGCCTGTGAAGATGGGTGACTCCGTCCGCCGCAGCGCGGTGGACGGGCACGGATCAATCTTCTTCGACCTGCGCGGTCTTGGTGGCGATCACCTTCTTGCCACGGTAGTAACCGTCGGCGGTGACGTGGTGGCGCAGGTGGATCTCGCCGCTGGTCGGATCGGTCGACAGCTGCTTGGCGCTGAGGGCGTCGTGCGAACGGCGCTGGCCGCGGCGGGACGGGGTGACACGGGATTTCTGCACAGCCATGGGATTGCTCCAAACTCGGTTCGTTTACATCTGTCGTCATTACGTCGCGCAGGACGCGCGCGTCCGGCAACAACCTCAGGCAGCGGCAGGCGGACCGACCGCTACTGTTTCTTCAGCGCCGCCAACGCCGCGAACGGGTTGACCTTGCTCGTTTCTTCCTCGGTCGCCGGCCAGTCGCGATCGACCGCCTCGCTTCCGGGCGCCACCGGCACCAACGGTACCGCCAGCACCAACTCGTCCTCGACCAGATCGGCCGGCCGCAGCATGCCGTCTTCCGGCACCAGCAAGGCCTCGTGATCCGGCGGCAGCGCGGCTTCTTCTTCCTCGCTGCGGATCAGCCCCAGCCGCTGCACGCTCGACACCGGCAGCAGGAAGCGCTGCAGGCTGCGCTGACAGATCAGCGGCAGCTCGGTTTCGATCTTCAGTTCGACATAGGACACTTGCAGTACAGCGTCGCGGCCGAATTCCAGCGTGTAGCGGCATTCGCCTTCGGTGTCGGCCAGGCTGCCTTGCAGACGGGTCATCGCCGAGAGCGGCAGGCGGTCTTCGAAGACCCTGCGCGCTGCGACCATCCGCCAGGCATCCAACAGTTCGGGCACGTTCGCGGACATAAGCCGCAGAATGTTAAGGACTGCCGGGGCCGCTGTCAAACCGCCCCCTGGGCCGCTGCCAGCCCGGCACCGAACCGCCTTGCCGGTCCGCGCCGGCCGCCGCAGACTGCCGACCCCGGCCCGCCGCCCTGCCCACCGCCGATGCCACCGCCGATGCCGCCGCTGATCCTGGCTTCCACTTCCGCCTACCGCCGCGAACTGCTGCAGCGGCTGCGCCTGCCCTTCGAGTGCGCGCGCCCGCAGGTCGACGAGACCCCGCTGCCCGGCGAAGCGCCGCTGGCGCTGGCGCAGCGACTGGCGGCAGCCAAGGCGGCGGCGGTCGCGGCCACTGCCGGGGAGGCCTGGGTGATCGGCTCGGACCAGGTCGCCGAACTGGACGGCCAGCCGCTGGGCAAGCCCGGCGAGGTGGCCGCGGCGCACGCGCAACTGGCGGCCATGTCCGGGCGCAGCGTGCGCTTCCACACGGCGGTGTGCCTGCAGCGCGGCGCGCGCACCCTGCACGCCTGCGATCTCACCGAAGTACAGTTCCGCGACCTGCAGGCCGACGCCATCGCCCGCTACGTCGCTGCCGAACAGCCGCTGGACTGCGCCGGCAGCTTCAAGTGCGAAGGCCTGGGGATCAGCCTGTTCCGCGCGATCCGGACCCAGGACCCCACCGCGCTGATCGGCCTGCCGTTGATCGCGCTGTCCGAGTTGCTGCGCGAGGCGGGCTTCGTGCTGCCCTAACTCACTGCAGCCGGCACCACTGGTACGGGAAGCGCGCCTGCCCGACCCAGGATTGGTAGATCCGACAGGACCCCGGCTGCAGCGCCAGGCTGTAGCGCGCCAGTTGCTGCGCCGCCAGCGCCTGGGTCTGGCGATCCGCGGCGGCGACATCCACGGCGCGCTCCGGCAGCAGCACCCAGCGGCAGCGACCGGCATCCACCTCCACGCCCGCGCGCACCGGGCGATGCGCCAGCCGCCGCATCAACGCGCAGTCGGGGCCGCGGTCCAGACCCAGGCGCGCAGCCACGGCATTGAGCCGCTGCAGGCGTTCGACATTGCGATCCACTTCCGCCGGCAGCATCGCGTAGCCCTGCCCGCGCGCCGCCAGCATCTCGCGCACCCGCGTGGCGTAGGCCGGCGTTTCCGGGAAATTGGAGGCGACCGACGCGTACGCCGCCTGCCCGGGCAGGAACGGAATGCGCCAGGACTCCGGCGCATCGCCGACCAGCAGCACCAGGCTGCGCTCGGGTTGCGGCATCGGCGGCGCCTGCACCCGGAACGCCTCGCGCGCCCAGCGCTCGTGCCCCCATTCGCCCCAGCCGTACAGCGCAAAGGCCGCACAGGCGATCAGCGTCCAGCGCGCCGCCGGGGCAGCGATGCGCGCCGGCAGCAGCCGCCGCAGCCCCACCCACAGCAGCAACGGCGCCAGCAGCTCCGGCACCACCAGGTAGCGCTGGATGCTGAAGGCCGCCTGCCAGGCAAGGAAGGCGACCACCACGAACACCAGCACCGCGCGCCACGCCGGCGCGACCACCTGCGCCGGCGCGGAGCCGCGCAAACGCCGCAGCATCCAGCGCAGCAGCGCGACCAGGCCCAGCAGATACAGCAGCGGCCATACCAGTTGCCGCAGGCGCACCTCGCTGACCCGGTTCGGCGCCAGCGAGAACTGCAGCGGCCAGGTCAGCCACTCCCACAGCGTCTTCGGCAACCAACGCGTGTCGCTGACCGCCACCGGCTGCGCCAGCGGCGCCAGGAAGTGACTGTTGAACTGCGGGAACAGCGGATTGCCGAAGGTCTGCCACACCCGCAGCAGCCACGGCCCGGCCAGCAGCGCGAAACTGAGCACCGTCACCGTAGTCAGCACTGCGGCGCCGCCGATCCGTTGCCGCGGGCGACCGCCGGCGACCAGCGCGGCCACGCCCAGGGCCAGCGCGAACAGGGCGTTGGTCAGCTTGCAGGCCATCGCCAGCCCGAGCAGGGCGCCGGCCAGCGCCCACCAGCCCAGCGCCACGCCCTGCCCCGCGGCCTGCTGGCGGCGTTGCGCGTGCAGCGCGGCGAGCAGCGCGCCCAACACCGGCAGCGCGCTGGTGTTGTCGCCCATGGTGCCGGCGAACTCGGACAGGAACGCGGCGCTGCACAGCCCGGCCAGCGCCAGCCACGGCACCAGCCGCGCACGGTCCAGCCGCGGGTCCAGCACCTGCCAGACGATGCCGGCCAGCAGCAGGAACGCCAGTGCGTGCAGCACGCCCATCGCGAACCCGGCCAGCGGGGCAGGCAAGCCGACGAACAGCGCGTAATGCAGCACGTCCAGCAGCGGATTGAAGTAGCTCTGCATCTGCGCCGGCGCCAGGTCGATGCCGAGGCGGCCGTGCAGGACGGCGTAGCCGTTGTACAGGTGGTAGTTGCGCAGATCCCAGTTGGCGTCCTGGCCCAGCCATAGCGACAGCAGTCCGCCCAGCAGCGCGACCGCCACGCCCGCCGCGATCACGTTGCCGCGGCTGTGGAAGGCGAAGCGGCGGTCCAGTGCGGCCAGCAGGCGCTGGCGGCGGGTCGGACGCGGCAGTGCCGCCGCAGCAACGGTCGTGCTCATGCGGCGTCGCTCCGCTGCGCGCCCTGCGCATCCACCGGCCAGGCCGGGATCGCCAGGTAGGCCAGGCGCTTGGCCTCGATGCGGCCCCGCGTGACCGTGTCCAGGATCAGCCCGCAGGCCAGCAGCAGCACACCCAGCAACACCAGCGCCGAACACAGGATCGCGGTGGGAAACCGCGGCACCAGGCCGGTCTGCGCATAGGTCAGCAACAGCGGCACCGCCAGCGCCAGCGCCAGCAGCACGCAGGCGCCGAAACCCAGCGAGAAGAACAGCAAGGGCCGCTCGGCCTTGAACAGGCGCAGGATGGTCAACAGGATGCGGGTGCCGTCGTGCCAGGTGCGCAGCTTGCTCTGCGATCCCTCCGGACGCGCGCCATAGGCGGTGTCCACTTCCGCCACCGGCATGCGCAGCTGCAGCGCGTGCACCGCCAGTTCGGTCTCGGTCTCGAAGCCGGCGGCATGCGCGGGAAACGACTTCACGTAGCGTCGCGAGAACACCCGGTAGCCGGACAGCATGTCGTCGAAGCTGCGACCGAACAGGAAACCCACGCAGCGGGTCAGCAGCACGTTGCCGGTGCGATGGCCAGCGCGATAGGCGGCCGCCGCATCGCTGCGGCGCGCACCCACCACCATGTCCAGCCCGTCGCGCAGCAGGCGCTCGACCAGCGCCGGCGCCATCGCCGCGTCGTAGGTCGCATCGCCGTCGACCAGCACGTAGACGTCGGCCTCGATGTCGGCGAACAGGCGCCGCACCACGTTGCCCTTGCCCTGCAGCGCGACCTCGCGCACCACCGCACCGGCCGCACGCGCACGGGCGATGGTGGCGTCGCTGGAATTGTTGTCGAACACATGGACCTGCGCGCCCGGCAGATGCGTGGCGAAATCGGCCACGACCCGGCCGATGGTGGCCGCTTCGTTGTGGCAGGGCACCAGCACCGCGATCCGCGGCGCGGCCGCGGGGCGATCGGAGGGGAAACTGGACATGGGCGGCGTGCGGTCCTGCGCGTCGGCGGAAAGGCGCGCCATCCTAGCTCAGTGCGGGCGCAGCACGATCGGTTGTTCCCACCAATCCTCGACGCTGCCGTCGCGGCCGTGCAGGCGCAGGCCCAGCCAGTGCGTGCCCGGTGCCAGGCCACTGGCATCGACGGTGGCGCGGAAGCCGATGTTCGGATGGTTGGGATCGGTGGAGATCTTCCAGAACCTGGTGACGTCGTAGACGTCGCCATAGTGCGCCTGCGCCGCGACCTTGCCGTCGAGCAGTATCTCGACCCGGTCGATTCCCACGCCGTCCTTGAACGCCCAGCCGGACACGTCGAAGTGGCGGCCGACGGTGGCGTCCACGTCCGGGGTGTTGAACCAGGCCATCGCCGGCGTGGTGCAGGGGCCGGCCGCACGCTGCGCCGGCAGCGCGAACAGCAGGAAACGCTGGCTGCCGTGGTCGCTGGACACCACCCGCGGCGGCGGCAGCGGACCGACCAGGTCGCAGACCGCGTGGTAGCGCTGCAGCAGCAGCCGGTACTTCATGTCGCTGGGCGAGAGCACCAGCAGCCGTGGACCGTCGCGGTGGCCGTCGCTGAGCAGACCCCACTGCTGCAACTGTGCGCTGCGCCCGTGCTTGTCGTTCAACGGATGCGGCAGCACTTGGATATCCGGGTCGCGAAGTTCGAAGCCGAGTTCGGCGCCGACCTTGAAGTTGTCCGCCAGCACCTGGGTGCCGGGCGGCATGCTCGCCAGTTCGCGCCGCACCGCGCCGGCCAGCGGCCGCCAGCCGGCGAAGTTGCGCGGGTAGTACTTGTCGCCGGCGGTGTGCTCGCGCACCGCCGGCACCGACACCGCCAGGTAGTAGCCGAACGCACCGACCAGCCCCAGCCCGGCCAGCAGCCAGGTGGCGCGGCGCAGCGGCTTGCTCCAGCCGTTGAGGATCACCGGCGTGGCGATCAGCAGCGCCAGATAGCCCGGCAGCGGCCAGTGGAAACTGACCCGCTCGGCGTCGGTGAAGAACCCGAGCAGGAAGATGCCCAGCGTGGACACCCCGCCGAGCAGCCCGAAATACCGCCACTGCACGCGCGTGCCGCTGCTGCCGCCGCGCGTGGCCATCAGCGCCACCTTGGTCATCGCCACCGCCAGCAACGGCGTGACCAGCAGCAACTGGATCAGCAGGAAGGCGATGCCGGCGGGCTGGAAACTCCAGGGATGACGGTCGACCAGCTGGAACTTGAGACCGGCTTCGCCGTTGTCCGCGTTCCAGGCCAGCAGCGGCAGCCAGGCGACCATGCCCAGCGCCAGCGCGACCCACACCTGCGGATCGCGCAGCATGCGCCGGCCCTGCGGGATCAGCAGCAGCGCGATCGCGCCGACGCCGATCACGCCGACGAAGCGGTAATGGCTCAGCGCGCCGATGACCAGGCCCAGCGCCAGCTCCACCGCGCTCATCGCCTCGGTCTGGCGCAGCAGCCGCGCGCTGGCGTCGATGCACAGGATCGTCGCCAGCGCCATCGGCACGTCCGGCAGCGCCAGGATGCCCAGGGTGCCGGACAACGGCATCAGCAAGGCCAGGCTGCCGGCGCGCCAACCCGCCACCGCACCGAACCAGCGCGTGGCGATGCGTGCGATCAACCACGGCACGGCCGCACCCAGCAGCAGGAATGGCGCGCGCAACGCGAGCAGGTGGTCGCCGCCGAGCGCCACGCCCAACCGCGCCAGCCACGCGGTCAGCCCGGGCAGATCCGAGTAGGCCAGCGCCAGATGCTGGCCTTCCTGCCAATAGAATGCCTCGTCCACGAACAACGGCAGGCGCGCGGCGACCAGCAGTTTGGCGGCGGTGACGAGCGTCCACAGCACGATGAAGACGCTGCGTGCACGTTGTTCCCCTTGCATTGCCCGTACACTCCCTGAAACCGTTGCGAGACTGCGATGCCTACTCCGCTCCGCTTGCCGGAAATGCTAACCGATACGTTGCGCGAGGCGCTCACGCGCGCCCAGCAGCAGGTCAATGCGCTGGTCCTGGGCAAGCCGCAACAGGTGCGCATGGCGTTTGTCGCCCTGCTGTCCGGCGGACATCTGCTGATCGAGGATCTACCCGGCCTGGGCAAGACCACGCTGGCGCATGCGCTGGCGGCGAGCCTGGGGCTTGGCTTCCAGCGCGTGCAGTTCACCTCCGATCTGTTGCCGGCCGATGTGCTCGGCGTGTCGGTGTACGACGCGCAGTCGCGCCAGTTCCAGTTCCACCCCGGCCCGGTGTTCACCCACGTGCTGCTCGCCGACGAGATCAACCGCGCGCCGCCGCGCACGCAGAGCGCGCTGCTGGAAGCGATGGCCGAACAGCAGGTCACCCTCGACGGCACCACCCATCCGCTGCCCTCGCCGTTCTTCGTGATCGCCACGCAGAACCCGGTGGACCTGTCCGGCACGTTCCCGCTGCCCGACTCGCAACTGGACCGCTTCCTGCTGCGGCTGGCGCTGGGCTATCCCAACGCCGAGGCCGAACGCGCGCTGCTCAGCGGCAGCGACCGCCGCGACCTGATCGCGCAGGCGCAGCCGCTGCTCGGCGAGGCCGACATGGCCACCCTGCGCCAGGGCGTGGAGCAGATCCATGCCAGCGAGGCGCTGGTCGGCTACGTGCAGGCGCTGCTGGCGCGCAGCCGCCAGCATCCGGGCGTACGCGTCGGCCTGTCGCCGCGCGCCGGCATCGCCCTGCTGCGCGCGGCCAAGGCGCATGCGCTGCTGCTCGGCCGCGGGCATGTGCTGCCGGAGGACGTGCAGGCGCTGTTCGTGGCCGTGGCCGAGCATCGCCTGGTGGCCGAACAGGAATCGGCCTCCGGCCAGGCCCTGGCCAAGGCGATCCTGCACAGCGTCGCGGTGGACTGACACCGATGCCGGGCGGGCGGCGCGACTGGCGGCAGCGACTGGCGCAGTTGGCCGCGCCGCGCGCGCCGGAAGCGCTGCCGGTGCATCTGGACCGGCAGCGCATCTACATCCTGCCGACGCCGTTCGGCGGCTTCCTGGCACTGCTGCTGGCGGCGATGCTGCTCGGCGCGCTGAACTACAACAACAACCCGGCGCTGCTGCTGGCGATGCTGCTCGGCGCGGCGGCAATGGCCAGCGCCATCGTCGCCCATCTGCAGTTGTCCGGACTGCGCCTGGAGGCACTGTCGGCCGAGCCGGTGGCGGCCGGGCAGCCGCTGCGTCTGCGGTTGGCGCTGGCAACGGCCGACGGCCGCCGCCGGCGCGGCCTGCGCGTGCGCCACGGCGCCGCGCATACCTACCTGGACCTGCACCGCGACGACCGCAACGAGGCCGACCTGGAGGTGCCCACCGAACGCCGTGGCTGGCTGGACCTGCAGCGCATCCAGGTCTCCACCACCCAGCCGCTGGGCCTGCTGCGCGCCTGGGCCTGGTTCTGGCCGGACGCCCCGCTGCTGGTCTACCCGCAACCGGAGGCCGACGGCCCGCCGCTGCCGGCCGGCGCCGGCACCCCGACCCAGACCCGCCTGCACGCGCTCGGCGAGGAGCTGCACCAGCTGCGCCCGTATCGCGCCGGCGACGCGCCGCGGGCGATCGCCTGGAAGCACTCGGCGCGCCGCGACACCCTGCTGGTGCGCGAGTACGAACGCCCGATCGGCGTGGACGTGGTACTGGACTGGCGCACGCTGCCGGCCTTGCCGCACGAACGTCGCATCGCGCGGCTGGCGCGCTGGGTCGAGGAAGCCGAACGCGACGGCCGCCGCTACCGTTTGCTGCTGCCCGGGCAGCCGGCGCTGGGGCCGGGCCGCGGCCCGCAGCACCGGCATCTGTGCCTGCGCGCGCTGGCGCTGCTGCCGCATGGCTGAGCCACGCTCGCCCGCACTGCACGCCGCCAGCCGCGCCTGGGCGCTGGGCGCGGCGCTGCTGGCCTTGCTGCCGCTGCTGCTGCAATTACCCGGCACCCTAGCCTGGCTGATCGCGCTGTCCGCCCTGCTGATCGGCGCCAGTTCGGCGTGGCGGCCGCTGCCGGCGCTGCTGCGCCTGGCCCTGGTCGCGGTCATGCTCGCGGCGCTGTACTGGCAGGTCGGCCTGCGCTTCGGCCGCGATACCGGCTGCGCACTGCTGGCGGCGATGCTGGCGATCAAGCCCTCGGAACTGAAGAGCCTGCGCGACGCGCGCAGCCTGCTCGGCTTCGCCCTGTTCGCGCCGTTCGCCGCCTTCCTGCTCGACCAGGGGCCGGTGACGATGGCGCTGGGGCTGGCCGCGGTGATCGCGGCCCTGCTGTGCATGCAGCGCCTGGCCGACCAGGAAGGGCACAGCGCGCGGCGGCCGCTGCGCGGGCAACTGCGCGGCGTCGGCCGTCTGCTGGCGCTGGGCCTGCCGCTGGCGCTCGCCGCGTTCTGGCTATTCCCGCGCCTGGGTTCGCCGTTGTGGGGCGTGCCGGAACGTGCGCTGGGCCGTCCCGGCCTGTCGGACTCGATGAGTCCGGGGCAGTGGCTGGACCTGCTGGCCGACGACACCCCCGCATTGCGTGTGCAGTTCTTCGGCCCGGTGCCGGCACCGGCGCAGCGCTACTGGCGCGGGCCGGTGCTGTGGGACTTCGATGGCCAGACCTGGCGTGCGCCGCGCGACAACGCCTTCGCGCCGGCACCCACGATCCAGCTCGCACCCGGCGGCTGGGACTACCAGCTCGAGGTGGAACCGACCGACCGCCGGCAGTTGGTCGCCCTGGACCTGCCGCGGCAGGCACCGCCCGGCACCCGGCTGACGGCCGACGCCGTGCTGCAGACCGAGCGCCCGCTCAGCGCGCTGACCCGCTGGCGGCTGCGGTCGGCGCTGCCGCAACGGGTGGAGGCCGATCTCGCGCCGGCGCAACGGCAGCGCGCGCTGGCGTTGCCGCCCGGCTACAACCCGCGCACCCTGGCGCTGGCCCGGCAGTGGCGGCAGCAGGCCGGCGCCGACGATGCGGCGATCGTCGCCCGCGCCCTGCAATGGATCCGCCGCGACTTCGCCTACACCCTGGAGACGCCGCTGCCCGGCCGCGACGGCGTGGACGAGTTCCTGTTCCAGCAGAAGGCCGGGTTCTGCCAGCACTTCAGTTCGGCGTTCGTGGTGCTGATGCGCGGCGCCGGCATTCCTGCACGCGTGGTCACCGGCTATGCCGGCGGCACCCGCAATGCGTTCGGCGACTACTGGGTGGTGCGGCGCATGGACGCGCACGCCTGGGCCGAGGTGTGGCTGCCGCAACGCGGCTGGGTGCGGGTGGACCCGACCGCGGCGGTGGCGCCGGAACGCATCTACGACACCCTGGAGGACCGCCTGGGCAGCGATGCCGGCGCGCAGGGCGGCGGCGCAGACTGGCGCTGGCGCGACCTCGCCGACTGGGCACGACGCGGCTGGAACGACCTGGTGCTGTCCTTCGACGCCAACCGCCAGCAGCGCCTGCTCAGTCAGTTCGGCGTACCGAAGTTGGATCCCGGCCAACTGGTGGCCCTGTTCGCCGGGTTCGCGGCGCTGCTGCTGGGTGCGATGGCCTGGTGGCTGGCCCGCGGCGAGCGCGAACGCGATCCGCTGCTGCGGGCATGGCGGGCGCTGGGCCGGCGCTACGCCCGGCGCGGGCTGGGCCGCGACCCGCACGAACCGGCCCTGGCGTGGGCGGCGCGCGTACAGCGGGAAACCGGCGATGCGAGCCTGATTCCGCTCAGCCGGCGTTTCGCCGATGCGCGCTACGCTGGCGCTGATTCGGACAGCGCTTCATTGTTGCGCGACCTGCGCAGGCACCGTCCGCCCACTGGAGCATCCCGATGAAGATTCGCCTGCTGTTCCCCGTGATCGCTGCGTTGGCGCTCGGCGCCTGCGCCACCGCCCCCAAGCCGCTGCAGGGCCAGTTCGCGCCCGTCAGCCCGCGCGACTCGGTCGCCGGCCAGCAGGCCGGCGCGCCGGTGCGCTGGGGCGGCAAGATCATCAAGACCACGCCCGGCCAGGGCCAGACCTGCTTCCAGATGCTGTCGCGCCCGCTCAATGCCAGCGGCCGTCCGGACAGCGATGCCGCCGACGCCAGCGATGGCCGCTTCATCGCCTGCCGCGCCGGCTTCTACGACCCGGCGGTGTTCGAACCCGGCCGCGAAGTGACCTTCATCGGCCATGTGTCAGGCTACGACAACACCCGCATCGGCGAGTACGACTACCGCCTGCCGAAGATGGACGCGGACGTGGTCTACCTGTGGCCGGTGGTGCGCCAGGTCGAAGTGGTGCCCGCCTATCCGTACGGCCCCTGGGGCGGCCCGTGGGGCCCGTGGGGTCCGCGCTGGGGCTGGTGGTAAGCCCTGCGTTTCTGCCGCAACGAAAAAACGCCGCTGATCCAGCGGCGTTTTTTTATGCCTGCTCGTTCGCGCCAGCCGCTGCTCAGGGCGTACCGAAGCGCCCCAGCGGCGCACCGGCGAGCAGATGCAGGTGCAGATGGAACACGGTCTGCCCGGCGTGCTCGCGGCAGTTGATCACCACCCGGTAGCCGTCCTGGGCCAGGCCCTGCTCGCGCGCATAGCTGGCCGCGGCCAGCACCAGCCGACCGACCAGGGTCGCCTGCTCCGGCGCCAGGTCGTCCAGGGTCGGAATCTCCACCTGCTTGGGAATGAAGAGCACATGCACCGGCGCCTGCGGCGCGATGTCCTTGAAGCCGAGCACGGCGTCATCCTCGTAGACGATGCTGGCCGGAATTTCGCGACGGATGATCTTGCCGAAGATGGTGTCCATGGAGCGCGCCCGGAACGAAAGAAGGGGCCGCCGTTATAGCCCAATTCGGCGTCGTACCGCAGCCGCGTGCGGCGCTTACTCGCCGGTGCCGGTGCGCGGCACTTCGCTGCGGCTGCCGAAGGCGTGCGACAGCGTGCCGCGATCCACGTACTCCAGCTCGCCGCCGAGCGGCAGGCCCTGCGCCAACCGGCTCGGCCGCACGCCATGCTGACGCGCCAGTTGCGCCAGGTAATGCGCGGTGGCCTCGCCCTCGACCGTGGAATTGGTGGCGATGATCAGCTCGGCCACCTCGCCCTGCGCCAGCCGCGCGCCCAGCCGGTCCAGGCCCAACTCGCGCGGGCCGATGCCGTCCAGCGGCGACAGCCGGCCCTGCAGGATGAAGTACAGCCCGCGGTAGCCGGTGGCGTGCTCGATCGCCAGCCGGTCGGCCGGCGACTCCACCGCGCACAGCTGCTGGCGGTCGCGCGCGGGACTGGCGCAGATCGCGCAGAGCTCGGTCTCGCTGAAATCGCGGCATTGCGCGCAATGGCCGATGCGCTCGATCGCCTCGTGCAACCGCTCGGCCAGCCGCTGCCCACCCTCGCGCTCGCGCTCGAGCACGTGATACGCCATGCGCTGCGCAGTCTTCTGGCCGACGCCAGGCAACACGCGGAACGCATCGATCAGTTGTTCGAGCAGCGGCGAGCTCATTGTGGTTGGGGATTCGGGAGTGGGGATTAGGGATTCGTAAAAGAAACATCGCTGTGCCGCGATGTTTTCGTAGGAGCGGCTTCAGCCGCGACGGCTTGATCTGACCGGTCGCGACTGAAGCCGCTCCTGCAAGAGGAATTCACCGAAGCAGGAAGGGCAGCGCACTCGCGAAAAACCGCGAATCCCCACTCCCGAATCCCGAATCCCGGCCCCTCAGAACGGCAGCTTCATGCCCGGCGGGATCGGCATGCCGGCGGTGGCCGCGCCCATGCGCGCCTTGGATTCGGCATCGATCTTGTTGGAGGCGTCGTTGAAGGCGGCGGCGATCAGGTCCTCGGCCATTTCCTGGTCGGCCAGGATGCTCGGATCGATCCGCACCTTGCGGCACTCCTTGGCGCCGGTCAGGGTCACGTTGACCATGCCGCCGCCGGCGCTGCCGGTGACTTCCAGCTTGGCCAGTTCTTCCTGGGCGCGCTGCAGGTTTTCCTGCATCTTCTGCGCCTGTTGCATCAGTTGGGCGATATTGCCGCGCATCGTGGTTCACTCATCGTAGGGACGGATGGAATCGGGAACGACCCGCGCGCCTTGCTGCTGGATCAGCGCCTGCACCGCCGGGTCGTTCATGAACGCGGTCTCGGCCGCGTTCTGGCGCTCGCCGCGTTGCCGGTGCGAGCGCTCATGCAGGGTTTCGGCATCGACCGCGATGCCGCTTTCGATGACGATCTTCGGCCGCTGGCCCAGCGCATCGGCCAACGCCGCGGCCAGTTCGCCCAGCGAGCGTTCCGACTGCAGGTACTCGAAGCCCGGCGACAGCGACAGCCGCAGCACGCCCTCGGCATGGCTGACGAAGGCGGCGTTGGCGGCGAGTTGCCGCGAGGGGCCGCTCAGGCCGCAATCGGCGACCAGTTCCAGCCAGTCCTCGGCGCTGTGCAGCGCGCGCGGCGTATCGGACACGGCGGCGTGGGTGCGCGGCGGCGGCGCCAGCGGCGGCACCATCGCCATTTCCGGCTCGGCGGCCGCAGCCGGAACGACCGCTGGCGCCGGCGTTGCGACGGGCGCGGACGGCGCCGGGCGTGCTACTGGCGGATCCCAGGGCGGATCCAGTGGGGCCGCTGCGACGCTGGGCGCAGCCTTCACAGGCGCAGCGGGAACCGGCGCCGCCGGGGCAGCGGCAGCCGCCGGTGCCGCCGTCGCCGCAGCAGGCGCACTGGCCGCAGCGGCCGGCGCAGTGCCGTGTCCTTGCGCCGCCGCGCCGGTCGCGGTGCCGGCCGGCAGCGCCGCGGCGCCCATCGGCCGGAACGCCAGCATGCGCAGCAGCGCCATCTCGAACCCGGCGCGCGGGCTCGGCGCCAGGTACAGGTCGCGGCGCCCGTTCAGCGCCATCTGGTACCACAGCTGCACGATCTCCGGCCGCAGGCGCTCGGCCAGCGGTGCGGGGTCCAGTCCGTCCAGCGCGGGCATGGCCGCGCCCGGCACCAGTTGCCGGACCTGGATGCGGTGCAAGGCCTCGGCCAGCGCCTCCAGCACCCCGCCCCAGTCGGGCGAGAACTCGGCCAGCCCGGCCACCACCTGCAGCAGCCGCTGCCCGTCGGCATCGGCCAGCGCGTCCAGCATCGCCCCGACCTGGGTGCGATCGACCGTGCCCAGCATCGTCCGCACCACGTCGTCGCGCAGCGCACCGCCGGCATAGGCGATGGCCTGGTCGAGCAGCGACAGGCCGTCGCGCAGGCTGCCGTCGGCGGCCTTGGCCAGTTGCACGATCGCCGAGGCATCCACCTCGATCTGCTCGGCGGCCAGGATCTTGGTCATCTGCCCCTGGATCTGCTCCTCGTCCAGGCGTTTGAGGTTGAACTGCAGGCAACGCGACAGCACCGTCACCGGCAGCTTCTGCGGGTCGGTGGTGGCGAGCAGGAACTTCACGTGCTCCGGCGGCTCTTCCAGGGTCTTCAGCAGCGCGTTGAACGCCGCCTTGGAGAGCATGTGCACTTCGTCGATCAGGTAGACCTTGAACTTGCCGCGCGAGGGCATGTACTGCGCGTTCTCGATCACCTCGCGCACGTCGTCCACGCCGGTGTTGGACGCGGCGTCGATCTCCAGCAGGTCGATGTAGCGGCCGGCGTCGATGTCCAGGCAAGCCGCGCACTGGCCGCACGGGTCGGCGCTGGTGCCCTGCTCGCAGTTCAGCGACTTGGCGAAGATGCGCGCGATGGTGGTCTTGCCGACGCCGCGGGTACCGGTGAACAGGAACGCGTGGTGCACCCGGCCGCTGTCCAGCGCGTTGGTGAGCGCGCGGACCACATGCTCCTGCCCCACCAGCTCGGCGAAACGCTTGGGGCGCCACTTGCGGGCGAGAACGAGATAGGACATCAGGCGACCGTCTTCATCTGAACCACCATTGTGCCACGCCGGGCCACCGCGATCGTTCAGTCGCCCGGTCAGCCGCCGTCCCGACGCGCGCCGCCTCGGGCGCAGGGCTGCGTGCGACGATGAACAGGGCAAAGGTGACGCCGGTCAGCGCAGCCGCGGCGGCTCGCCTTGTGAATGGCGGCCATGACGGCTAGAATTCCCGCCCTTGCCCGGACCGCATGGCCCGCGCAAGACCCGGAGAGGTGTCCGAGTGGTTGAAGGAGCACGCCTGGAAAGTGTGTAAGCGTCTAAACCGCGCTTCGGGGGTTCGAATCCCCCTCTCTCCGCCAGATTGAAAGTGTTGAGATGGCTCAGTCGCGCGCGTTTTGCGTGCGTCTGGGAGGGGATGAAAGCCCCGGGATTCTAAAGCTGACCTAGTGACCGACACGGCGAAGCCGCGCGCAGCTCAAGGCATCCAAGATGCCGAATGAATCCCCCCTCTCTCCGAAGTAAACAAACCCCTGCGCATGCAGGGGTTTTTTTGCATTACGGCTTGGCATACGCGCAGGCTGTCGGACACCGGCCGCACCGCATCTGCCCCTCCTCTCGACTGATGCGGCTCCCCATGGGCTTTAGACGCACATCCAATCGCCGGCCGCCGGCGAGGTCGAACGCGGGCTGACACCGCCCTGCCCCGCATCAAGCAGAAGCGTATCGGACGCCCGCACCGCGCAGACATTCGCTGGCAGATTCTGCTCTTCGATAGTTCCTTCTAGACCAGAGTGCTTGGCCCCAGTCCGAACGCGCAGCACGGCGGCCATCACCGTCTCAATCCGTGAGAGACGGGAGTGCCAAGATGGAAACTCCAAGTCCACCAAGCAATGCACCACAGGCGACAAGCCGCCATTCACGCAATTGCAAAGCGGCGAGCCGAGCCTAGAAGACAACACCTCACCAACCCTACCCAAAAAAGAAAACGCAAAAAAGAAGCTGATAGGCATTCAATCATTCAGCCGTCCTCCCATCGAAGGAAAATCCCATGGCAGACATCGACGCATCCAACATCACGTTCAATCAGGCAGGTGCGGGCTCGGTTACGCGCAGCGTCATGAACAAGCTCACCGAATTCGTCAGCGTAAGAGACTTCGGTGCAGTTGGAGACAGCACCACCGATGACACTGCCGCGTTTCAACGCGCTCTGGATGCATCCAACAAGGTATATCTCCCGGATGGCGTTTATAAAGTCAGCGCCACCCTCGTCGCGCGACCGGGTCTCCACTTGATCGGATCGACGCCAGAGAACTGCAGGATCCTCAGGACGGACACGTACGGCGACACCCTGCAAGTCGGGAGCACTTCCGCGAGCGCCGGCAATGTCACGGTATCGGGAGTATTTTTCTGGCATTACTACTCGTTCAACAACGGCGATACGTATGTACCTGGCACGTCGACCAGCGTCACCAACAGGAACACCACGGGATCGCACCTGCAAATCCTCAGCGGCCAAAATGTACGCATAACAGACTGCTGGTTCGAAGGAAACCGCAACAACATCTACATGCGCGACAGCTACAACATCTGGATCGATCGCTGCAACTTCAATGGGATATGGGATGCCAACCGCGAAGGATTGCAGGATACCGAGTGCGGCATCTACATGGATACCACCTCCAACTCCACCCGCAACGACAATATCAACATTTCGCACTGCAGGATCGGAGGCTACGGACCCAGCGCACCCACCGACGTCACCACGAATGGCGTAACGGTATCCAAGGTATTAAATGCCGGCATTCGCTTCGGCATCAGGATCAGGAGCGCGGAGCGTTTCACCATCTCGGATAACTATATCGGCGGACAAGCCGAAAACAGCATCCTGATTGAATCCAAGTCCATCGTGGCCCATGGAGAAATCCATGACAACATGCTCGATGGCGCATTTAATTACAGCATCCTCATCAGAGCACTGAACGCATCCAGCGTTCCAAATTTCATCAGCATTCACCATAACACAGGCGTAGGTTATGGCTTCGATCTTGGATTCGTGAAGGTACAGCAATTCGAAGGCGTTGCCGGCGGATGGCAAATCTCCATCAATAGCAACATCCTCCAGTACTACAGGGGATGCCCAATCTATATCGACAATGCCGTTGGCGTTTCGATATTCGGCAACCATGTATCCGCTTATAATTCGGATGGCAGCACGAACCGAGACTTGACAACCCAATCGGGGTGCTTTGTCGGCTCCGCTTCGTCCATGGTGCATTCTCATGGGAATCTATGGGGTGGCGGGATCAACAACCCATCGAGCGCCAATTACTGTCGATGGGGCATTGCATTCCAAGACAGTTCGCTAGGCACCGCATCCAACGAGCGCAGCCTGGGACTGGGCTTGGAAGGTGGAACCTTGGTTGGCGGCACGAACCAGAGCTACCCGGCCTGAAAGGTCCAGCTATCCGAGATCGTACATAGGTAGGCCGCGGAATGAAGGGCAGGCGCCAATCAGGCGCCTGCCTCTTTGATCGAACACCCGCGTTCGAACAGGGTAGGAGAACCGGGTAGGAGGCGAGTTCTGCCCCTCGTCGCCCCATCCCACTGCGCGGCCGGTCAACCGCAGCGCAGACTAGCCTGGAGCTAGACCAACCAGCTACAATGCGCGCGGCAGTGCGGGACAAAGAACGCTCTGCCGCGTCTGGAATTGAGGGACTGGGCAGCGTGCCTACTTCTTCGGCAACTCCGAATGCACCTCCCCGCTGAAACGCTCTGCCGCAAGTAGCGCGTTTCGATGAGGAGAAGACCGCGCCACGGCGCGGTTTCGTCTCTATGGTGGCCCCGTCGGCCCCTCGCGACGCTAGGTCGAAAACCCCGCCAGGGCCGGAAGGCAGCAACGGTATCGATCGACGCGGGCGCCGAGGTCAGCCGGCGGGGTTACCACCCTCCTCTACGAAGACACGATCGACGCCTGGTCGCGCGCGCCGCTACTCGGGTTGCGACACCTGCGTCTCCGGATGCAGCCACCCCGCGTCGCCCTCGCGATAGCGTTCGCGCTTCCAGATCGGCACGCGCGCCTTGACCTCGTCGATGACGTAACGGCAGGCGTCGAACGCCGCGCCGCGGTGCGCGGCGACCACACCGACCCACACCGCTAGGTCGCCGATCGCCAGTTCGCCGACGCGGTGCACGCAGCGCAGGTCGAGGATGGCGAAGCGGGCCAGGGCCTCGTCGACGATGCGTTGGCCTTCGGCCTCGGCCAGTGCGGCGTAGGCCTCGTAGTGCAGGCCGTCGACCGCGCGGCCGTCGTTGTGGTCGCGCACCCAGCCTTCGAAGCTGGCATAGGCGCCTGCCTGGGCGTGCGCCAGCGGGGCGCGCAGCGTGGCGATGTCGAGCGGGTGGTCGGCCAGCCGGAAACGCGGTTCGGTGGACATGGCTCAGCCTCCCGAAACCGGCGGGATGAACACCACTTCGCTGCCGTCGCGCACCGCCTCGTCCCAGCCGACGAAGGCGCTGTCCACCGCCACCCGCAAGCGATCCAGCGGCCAGCGCAGGCCATGGCGCGCGTCGAGTTCGGCATACAGCGCGCGCAGGTTCGGCGCATCGGTATGCACCTGTTCGCGTTCCAGGCCCGCGGCCTCGCGCAGGCTGGCGAAGTACAGCACGCTCACCTGGACGCTCATGCCACGCTCCCGACGTCGCGCTTGCCGCCACGCTTGCCGACCAGCCGCACCGGGCCGATGGTCATCGCGTGGGTCAGCGCCTTGCACATGTCGTAGACGGTCAGCGCGGCGACGCTGGCGCCGGTCAGTGCCTCCATCTCCACGCCGGTGCGGTGCACGGTGCGCACCGTGCATTCGATGCCCAGCACCTGCGGCGAGCGCCAGTCGATGGCGAAGCGGCAGCCGTCGATCGGCAACGGATGGCAGAACGGAATCAGTTCGTGGGTGCGCTTGACCGCCATCGTGCCGGCGATCACCGCGGTGTCGACGATGCCGCCCTTGGCGCTGCGCAACGCGTCGGCGCGCAACTGCGCGGCCACGGCCGCGGGAAAGCGCACCTGCGCCTCCGCCACCGCCACACGCGCGGTGGCGGCCTTGGCGGAGACGTCGACCATGGTCGGCAATCCCTGCGGATCCAGATGGGTCAGCGTCGGCGCGGCGGCGCGCGCGGACGTGGCGGAGGTCTTCTTGGTCATGGATTGCGCTGCCGCTCCCACGGCGCGATCTTCAAGCGCCGCCGGGGATCGGCGTGCCTTGGTGGAACAGCATGCGCCATTGGCCGTCGCGATACCGCCAAAGCGAACTGCGCAGCACCTGTCGCAGCGGTTCGCCACCGCCGCTGCGCTCGCTGCGATAGCGCAGGTGCGCCAACTCCGGTTCCAGCAGCTGCACATCGATGTCGAATGCACGGTAGCGAAATGCGCCCGACTCAGCCGGTAACGCCTGCAGCACCGCCGGCTTGTCGAAGCAGCGGCCGGAGGCACCGAACTCGACGAAGGCGTCGTCGAGCAGTTCCGCCACGCGCGCCGCTGAGGCACGCACCGCCGGTTCCAGCAATTCCAGTTCCAGCGCGACCAGCGCGCGTTGCATGGCGGCGTCCATCGCTCAACCGCCGATCAGGAACATTTCGACGTGCTTGCCGCGCGTGGCGGTCGCCGCGCCGCGCAGTTCGCTGTAGCGATCGTCGCGGCGTTCCCACAGCGCACGCACGCGTTCGGCCAGCGCCTCCTCGCCCCCCGCCAGCGCCGGCCGCAAATCGGTGCCCTCGCCCGCGAACAGGCAGGTGTAGAGATGGCCGTCGGCCGAGACCCGGGCGCGGTGGCAATCGCCGCAGAACGGCGCACTGACCGAGGTCACGAAGCCAATCTCGCCGCCGCCATCGGCGAACGCATAGCGCGCGGCGACCTCGCCCGGGTAGTGCGGCGCCAGCGCCTGCAGCGGCCAGCGCGCGGCGATGCGGTCGCGCAGTTCGGCAGCAGGCACCACCCGCTCGCGGCGCCAGGCGTTGCAGGTGCCGACGTCCATGTATTCGATGAAGCGCAGCACGTGGCCACTGCCGCGGAAATGCGCCAGCAACGGCAGCACCTGGTCGTCGTTGATGCCGCGCTGGACCACGCAATTGAGCTTGACCGGCCCCAGCCCGGCCGCGACCGCCGCGTCGATGCCCTCCAGCACCTGCGCGATCTCGCCACGGTCGCCGGACAACTTCCGGAACACCGCCGGCTCGATCGCATCCAGGCTGACCGTGACCCGGCGCAGGCCGGCCTCGCGCAAGGCCTGCGCATGCCGCGCCAGCAGCGCGCCGTTGGTGGTCATGGCCAGATCGTCCACGCCGGGGATGCGCGCCAGCCGCCGCACCAACTCGGGCAGATCGCGGCGCAGCAGCGGTTCGCCGCCGGTCAGGCGCAGCTTGTTGACGCCGTTGCGGACGAAGGCACGGGCCACCGTCTCCAATTGCGCGAACGACAGCCGCGAAGCGGCGTCGAAGCCGTAATCGTCCGGCACCTTGTCGGCAGGCATGCAGTAGCCGCAGCGGAAGTTGCAGGCCTCGATCACCGACAGGCGCAGGTCGCGCAACGGCCGCCCGCGCCGGTCCGCCGGCGTCGCCGACGCGAACGGCGGGCGCGGCAGCGCGCTCATCCCGCCGGTACCTGCGGCGCGCGCGGCGCGGCCAGCGCCACGCATTCGCCCGGGCGCGCCACGCGGTGGCCGCGGGCGCGCAGGGCCTCGGCATCGTCGTCGCTGGCGTAGTGGTAGAGCATGGTCCGTTGCAGCAGCTCGGCGGGGTATTCCCGCTCCAGGTCGTCGACCCCAGTATGCGACGGGTTGCCGTGAAGACCGCAGTCGTGGGCGACCAGTTCGCCGTCGTCGGCATACCGGTTCAGCATTTCCGGGATCGGCCGGGTGTCCCCGCTCCACACCAGCGCGCCCTGCAGGCGCAGGCCGTAGGCGGTCTCCGGCCAGTGGTGGCGCACCGGGAACACCTCCAGGCGCACGCCCTCGTGCCAGAACGCATCGCCCACTGCGATCAGCTGGAACGCATCCCAGAAGTTGGCGCCGCCCTCGGCCAGCACGTTCGGATAGTCGGCCACGCGGCGGTGCAGCAGCGGCACCACCGTGGCCGGCACATACAGCCGCACCTTGCCGCGGCGCGCGGAGAAATAGCTGTCCACGAACAGCCGCTCGAAGCCGGCGACGTGGTCCAGATGCACGTGGGTGACGAACAAGGCCTGCGGCATCGCGCCGTAGTGCGCCTGATAGGCGGTCAGCCCCTCCCCGCCGCAGTCGATGCTCAGCCACGGCCGGCCATCACGCTCGATGGTGGCCATCGGCGAGCCCAGCGCCACCGCCGAGGCATTGCCCACGCCCTGGAAACGCAGTGCCCAGTCCGTCATCAGCAGCCGCGCTCCCAGGCCAGGTCGTAGGCGCGGCGCAGGCGCGCGTAGTCCTTCTCCACCGCATCGACGCTGCGCTCGCCGCGCAGTTTCAGCAGCGAACGACGCAGCCGCTTGAGGTTGCGCTCGCGCCAGCGGGTGGCAGGAATGCGCAGCACGCCGCGGTCGAAGTCGATCAGCCAGCCGCGGCCGTTGCCGTCGAACAGGATGTTCTGCGCGTTGAGGTCGGCGTGATCGAGGCCGGCGCGATGGAAGCGCGCGATCAGCCGCCCCGCCTCCTCCCACGGCGCGCCGCGGCCGGCCAGATGCGCGCGCTCGGCCAGCGAGCGCACACCCTCCAGCCGCTCCATCAGAATCGCCGCACGGTAACGCAGCCCCTGGCGCAGATAACAGGCCGCCAATGGCCGCGGTACCGGCAGCTTGCGCGCGATCAGCGCACGCATCAGCCGGAACTCGGCGAAGCTGCGGGTGCGGTCGGCACCGGTCCACAGGTAGCGGTCGCGGACCAGCTTGGCGACCAGCCCGCCGCGGCGGTACTGGCGCAACACGCAGCTGCCGAACGGGGCATCGACGAACCAGGCGCCGCCGCGGCCGCCGGCATCCACCGGGCGCGCACGTTCGCCCCAGGCGGCGGCGGAGAACAGCGCCGGTTCGGCTTGCCGCAGTCGTTCGCGGTCGAACAGAATGGCCCCGTAGCCGCGGCCCTCGCGGTACGGCGTCAGCGCTTCGGTGGCGTCGAATGCAACCATCCAGCGAGTCTAACAACACCATGCCGGCAACGCTCCCTTCGCTGTGCCTGTTGCGCCTGTCGGCGCTGGGGGACGTGACCCACGTGGTGCCGCTGGTACGGACCCTGCAACGCGCCTGGCCGCAGGCGCCGGCGTTGCACTGGATCATCGACAAGGCCGGGCACAAGCTGCTCGACGGCCTGCCGGGCGTGGTCTTCCACCCGTACGACAAGCGCAGCGGCCTGGCCGGCATGCGCGCCTTGCGCCGCGCCCTGCCGGCGCAAGGCTTCGACGCGCTGCTGCAGATGCAGGTGGCGTTGCGCGCCAACGTGCTGTCGGCGTTCGTGCCGGCGCGCCGCCGCATCGGCTACGACCGCAGCCGCTCCAAGGACCTGCACGGCCTGTTCGTCAACGAACGCATCCCCGACCGCCCCGGCATCCACGTGCTGGAGGCGATCGGCAGCTTCTGCGAGCCGCTAGGGCTGCGCCAGACCGAAGTGCGCTGGGACCTGCCGGTGCCGGAGGACGCCCACGCCTGGGCACGCGCGCAATGGCCCGAGGACGGCCGTCCGGCGCTGCTGATCTCACCTTGCTCCAGCCATCAGCGTCGCAACTGGTATGCCGAGCGCTACGCCGCGGTGGCCGACCATGCCGCCGCGCAGGGCTGGCGGGTGGTGCTGTGCGGCGGCCGCAGCGACCTGGAGCGCAGCACCGCCGACGCCATCGTCGCGGCGGCGCGCACGCCGGTGCTCGACCTGGTCGGCCGCGACACGCTCAAGCAACTGCCGGCGCTGCTGCAGCGCGCCGCATTGGTGATGACACCCGACTCCGGCCCCATGCACATCGCCAACGCGATGGGGACCAAGGTGCTGGGCCTGCACGCGGCCAGCAACCCGCGCCGCAGCGGCCCGTATTCGGACATCCGCTACTGCGTGGACAAGTACGACGACGCCGCGCGCAAGTACCTGGGCAAGCCGGCCGCGCAGTTGAAGTGGGGCAGCAAGATCGAGTTCGACGGGGTGATGGAACTCATCGCGGTGGACGATGCGATCGCCGCATTCGAGCGCTATCGCGCCGACCACGGTCACTGAGCCCGGTTGCGGCGCCCGCGGCGCCGCTCTACCATCGCTGCGCGTCCTGCCGCCGACCCGGCCCGCAGGAGCCGCCGTAAGCGTTTACGTCAATCAACGCGCCAACTGCGCCGGATCCGTCCGGGGCTGTTTCCCGCCCAGGCCTGGCAGGCCGTTGGCGGGTGGCGCCTTCGATCGACCGGCTTACGGAGAGTCCGCAATGTCACGTTCCCCGCTGTTTTCCCGCAAGCTGTCCCCGCGCCATGCCGCCTGGGTGACCCCGCTGCTGCTGTCGGTGCTGATGACCTGCATCGTCTCGATGATCAGCACCCTGCGCAGCGTCGGGCTGGCGCCCGGCGTCGGCACGCTCTGGCTCGGCGCCTGGGCGCTGTCCTGGCTGGTGGCCTTCCCCACCCTGCTGCTGGTGCTGCCGCTGGTGCGGCGCCTGATCGGACTGGTGGTCGCACGCAACTGAGGTGCGGCGCGTTCCGGGAGGCGGCAACGCCTCCCGGAACTCTGCCCTCACGCCGAGGCGTTGCGGTAGTCCTGGTAGGACTTCTCTTCCACGTAGCTGGACCCCAGAGCCAGGTTGATTTCCTTCTTGAGCCGCGCGCGTTCGTCGTTTTCGTAGTACACGCTGCGCGCCAGCTTGATGAACTCCTCGTCGAAGGCCTGCGCCTTCTCCTTGATCCGGATCTCGTCCTCGATCACCCACAGGCGCTCGTTGACCGCCTTCAGTTCCGCGCGCAGGCGCGCCACGTCGCCGCCGGCCGCCGGATGCGCCATCCAGGTCTTTTCCAGTGCCGACAGTTCGGCACGCACATTGGCCAGCTTGCCCGGATCTTCGATGCGCTCGGACTTGATCTGCAGGATGGCGATCTTGTCGAGCAATTCGCCGAAGGACACGGGCACCAGGATTTCGGACATGGCAGACACCAAAAACAGGAGAAGGAAGAGTGTAACGGCGACGCCTTAAGCCAGCGTCGGCACACTGTCGCGAGCGCCAAAAAGCAAAAGGCCCCTGACGGGGCCTCATGCGAAACTGGCGGGAAGGGGGGATGCACTCGGTGCATGCTGCACCTCGCCCTGCGGGCGGCTGCGCCGTGCGCATCGGCTGTCGCCGATGGGTCGAACCCGCGGGGCTTCTCACCCCCCACTCCTGCACCGATCACACTCTGCGACCGCTGGAGGGTGCGCGCGCGATGAAACTGGCGGGAAGGGGGGGATTCGAACCCCCGAGGCGCTATAAACGCCTGCCTGATTTCGAGTCAGGTACATTCAACCACTCTGCCACCTTCCCGGGTGGTCCCCGGCGGACCGGGGGCGTGCATCATACGGTCCCCGCCGCGCGCGGACAAGCGGCCAGGCGCCGAGCCCCCGCAAGCGCCCCGGCGCCGCGGGGCGATGAACCCCGCCTGCTGCGTGCCGCGCGCGGCGATTGCCTGATCCGCGCGCGACCGCGATGATGCCCGTCGACCCCAGAAAACACCGGCCGGCCGCAGGCGCGCAATGATCGAATTCGGACATCTCACCCACGTCGGCCTGCGCCGCGACCTCAACGAGGACACCTACTACGGCGACCACGAACTGGGGTTGTGGCTGGTGGCCGACGGCATGGGCGGCCACGCCTGCGGCGAGGTCGCCAGCGCCCTGGCGCGCGAGGCCATCGTGCGCGAAGTGCGCGGCGGCACCGCCCTGGCGCAGGCCATCCGCATCGCCGACGAGGAGATCATCCGCGCCTCGCAGCGCCGCAACGACACCCTGCCGATGGGCACCACGGTGGTGGCGGCGCGGGTCCAGGGCAACCGCTTCGAGGTCGCCTGGGTCGGCGACAGCCGCGCCTACCTGTGGCGCGACGGCAAGCTGGCCCAGCTCAGCCAGGACCACAGCTACGTGCAGGAACTGATCGCGCAGGGCGCGCTCACCGCCGAACAGGCGCGCGCGCATCCGCACCGCAACGTGGTCACCCAGGCACTGGGCGTCACCGATCCGCAGCACCTGAACGTGGCGACGATGACTGGCGAGCTGCGCCCGGGCATGCGCCTGCTGCTGTGCAGCGACGGGCTCACCGAGGAAGTGGACGATGCCGGCCTGGCCAACGCGCTGGGCCACGACGACTGCAGCGCGCAGGAGTGCGTGGACATGCTGGTCGCCGCCGCGCTCGACGAAGGCGGCTCGGACAACATCACCGCGATCCTGGTGCGCTGTCACTGAATTCGGTGCGGCGCGGCCGCCGCTCCGGCCGCGCAAGCCACGTCGGGGCACCGCTGGATACTGCATTCTTCACGCTCAAGCCGGCCAGGCTGCCCTGCAGGAGCAGTTGCAGCCGCGACCGGGCTTTACCGGGAACGCCCCGTCGCGGCTGACGCCGCTCCTACAACAGACGTCTCATCGCCATTCGAGCGCCCTTCAGCCGGCCACCGCGTCCGCCACGACCGGTTCGGCGTCGTCCCACAGCGCGCGGCCGGCCTTCTTGCGCAGCTTTTCCAGCCGCGCCTGGTGCGCTTCCAGTTCCGAGGCCGTCGGCAACACCCGCGGCCGCGGCAGCAGCATGGTCATGTCGAATGCCGGCCCCTGCGCCGCCGCATGCGCGGCGCCGTCCTCGGCCAGGGCGAAACCGATCTCCTCCTGACCGGAGGTCAGCGCGATGTACACGTCGCTGAGGATCTGCGCATCGAGCAGCGCGCCGTGCAGTTGCCGGTGCGAGTTGTCCACGCCCAGCCGCTTGCACAGCGCGTCCAGCGAATTGCGCTGACCCGGAAAGCGCTCGCGCGCCAGCAGCAGGGTGTCGATCACCGTGGCGCGATCGAGGATGCGGCCGTAGGACTCGCCCAGCCGCGACAGTTCGTAGTCCAGAAAGCCCAGGTCGAACGAGGCGTTGTGGATGATCAGCTCGGCGCCATCGATGAACTCCAGGAATTCGTCGACCACCTCGTGGAATTCCGGCTTGTCGGCAAGGAAATCCAGGGTCAGGCCGGTGACTTCCTGCGCGCCGGGTTCGAAATCGCAGTCCGGGCGCAGGTAGCGATGGAAGTTGCGCCCGCTGGGGCGGCGTTCGAGCAGTTCCACCGCGCCGATTTCGACGACACGGTTGCCCTTCTTCCATTCCAGGCCGGTGGTTTCGGTATCGAGGATGATCTGACGCATGGGACTCGCAGCGGAAAAGGAGGACAAGATCAGGTCGCGACGGCGGCGCCGCCGGCGCGCACGTGCAGGGCCTGGTTGCGCGCCAGCTGGTCGACCCGCTCGTTGTCCGGATCGCCGTTGTGGCCCTTGACCCAGCGCCAGTCGATCGTATGCCGCTGCGCGGCCGCATGCAGCCGCTCCCACAGATCGCGGTTCTTGACCGGATCGCCGCCGGCGGTCTTCCACTGCCGGCGCACCCAGCCCGGCATCCATTCGGTGATGCCCTGGCGCACGTACTGCGAGTCGGTGTGCAGCACGATCTGGCACGGCTCGTTGAGCGTCTCCAGCGCCATGATCGCGGCCATCAGCTCCATGCGGTTGTTGGTGGTGTGCGCCTCTGCGCCGGCCACCTCGCGCTCCAGTCCCTTGTAGCGCAGCAGCGCGGCCCAGCCGCCGGGGCCGGGATTGCCGAGGCAGGCGCCATCGGTATGGATGTCGACAGTCTTCATGAAACTCCGTGTTCAGATGGAAGCGACCGAGCCGCGCCAGCGGACCGGCGTGCGCAACGGAATGGGGCCGATGCCGGCGGCGGTGCGTTTTTCCGCCTGCAGCAGGCAGACCGCGCGCAGCGGCGCGGTGGAGGTGGCCGGGCCGACGCCGCCGCGGGTCGGCCACACCGGCCCGAGATAGCGCAGTTGCTCCACGCACGGCAGGCCGACCTGTTCGAGCAGGCCGCGCCAGCTACCTGGCGGACGCGCCACCAGGCCCTGGCGGCGCCAGCGCAGCCGGTACGGGCTCACCGCATTGAGCGCGAACAGCCACACGCGGCCGCCCGGCATCAGGATGCGCTCGCATTCCTCCAGCAGCGCCGCCGCGTCGGCGGCGAGCACGTGCTGCAGGACGATGGCGTTGACGCTTTCCGACGGCAGCGGCAGTGGCAGCGTGCACACCAGGTCGCCGGCGTAGCCGCAGGCGCTGCGGTGCAGGCGCACGCCCCGCCCCGGCAGCTCGCGCGCGGGGGGCGGTAGCGGCACCGGGGCCAGCCACAGCCAGGGTTGCGCGGGGCGCTTGAGCAAGGCGTCGAGGATCAGCGGCTGCTCGGCCTGCAGCAACGCCTGCGCCCCGGCAGTATCAAACCAGGATGAGACGTTGGCTTGACGAGGGAGCGACACGGCAGGCATGGTGCCAATTCTATGCGACTGATCGCCCTGCCCGCATTCCAGGATAACTACATCTGGGCGATCGCCACGGACGACGGGCGTGCGTTGCTGGTCGATCCAGGCCAGGCCGAGCCGGTGCTGGAGGCCGCGGCCCAAGGGCTGCAACCCGCCGCCATCCTGCTCACCCATCACCACGACGACCATATCGGTGGCGTCGTCGCCTTGCGCGAACGCTGGCCGGATCTGCCGGTGTACGCGCCGGACGACCCCCGCATTGCCGGATTTTCGTGCGAGCGGGTCGGAGATGGCGACGTCGTGAAGGTGCTGGACTGGCAGTTCGATACCCTGGCCGTCCCCGGCCATACCCGCTCGCATTTGGCCTACGTCGGCGAGGGTCATCTGTTCAGCGGCGATACGCTGTTCAGCCTGGGCTGTGGGCGCATGTTCGAAGGTACGCCCTCCCAGATGTTGGGTTCGCTGCAGCGCCTGTCCGCCCTCCCGGGGCAGACGCTGGTCTGCTGCGGACACGAATACACCTTGGCCAATGCGGCATTCGCCGTCACGGTCGATCCCACCAACGCTGCCCTGCGGCAGCGCCATCAGGAAGCCCAGGCCATGCGTCACGCTGCCCGCCCCACCGTTCCCGTCACGCTCGCCAGCGAACTGGCGACCAATCCGTTCCTGCGCACCGCTTCGGCGGCGATCCAGCAGGCGATCGGCGCCCGGCTCGGCCGGGGGGTGTCCGACGAAGTGGAAGTCTTCGCCGAATTGAGGCGCTGGAAAGACGATTTCCGCGCATGAGGGCGCTGGCGTTGACGGCGGCGCTGACGCTGGCGATAGCGTCGGCGGCGCCCCCCGCGGCGGCCGCGACCCCGCTTGCGGCGGCACTCGAGCAGACCGTGGCGGGCCTGAACGGCCTGCCGACGGACGCGGCGGCACTGCCGCCGCCGACCACCCGTAACGGGCACGACATCCTCGCCCGCTTCCGCGACGGCCTGGCCGACGCGCGCTGCGACGCCGGCGCCACCGACGCGCGCTGGCAGCAGCAATTCTCTCGCGCGCCGTCGCGGCTGGCCGACGAGGACGAGGACGTGCTGCCGCTGTTCGGCTACGTGGTCGACGAACTGCGTGCGGCCAACCTGCCGACCGAATTCGCGCTGATCCCGTTCGTGGAGAGCGGCTACCGCCCGGCCGCGCGCAACAGCAGCGGCCCCGCCGGCCTGTGGCAGTTCATCCCCGGTACCGCGCGCAACCACGATGTCCCGCTGGAGAACGGCTACGACGGCCGCCTGTCCGCGGTGGACTCCACCCGCGCCGCAGTGCGCTATCTGAAGACCCTGCACGGCATGTTCGGCGGCGACTGGCGCCTGGCGATCATGGCCTACAACGCCGGCGAATACCGCGTGCTGCAGTCGATGCGCCGCGCCGGCATGAACGCGCAGAACGCGCAGCCGGACAAGCTGCCCGGGCTGTCCTCGGTCACCTACGCCTACGTCGAGAAACTGCATGCGTTGGCCTGCGTGCTCGAACAGGCGCAGACCCGCGACGAATGGATGGCCTCGCTGGACCGCGACGTGCCGATCCTGCAGGCGCAGACCCTGCCCGCCGGCATGGCACTGGACGAATGGGCACGGCGCCAGGCGCTGCAGGGCAATCAGCTCGCCCGGCTGAACCCGGCCCTGGGCAGTGGCCGCAGCACCAAGCGCGCGCTGCCGGTGCTGGCGCCGCGCAGTCTGGGCGGCCCCGTGCTGGCCCAGGACACCGCGCCGCCGGCGCAGGACGACACCCCGGTCGCCGCCACCGTGGCCAGCGCCGACGACACTCCCGCGCCGGACCGTGCCAAGCGCGCCGGCGCACGCTCCCGCCACACGCACACCGTGCGCGACGGCGACACCGCCTGGAACATCGCCAAGCGCTACGGCATCACCGTGCAGGCGCTGCTGATGAAGAACGGCCTGTCCGCGCGCAGCGTGCTGCGTCCCGGCATGGTGCTGAGCTACGAGGACTGATCGCGCTCCCGCTGCGGCGGGACGAGCTCCGGCCCATGCTGCAACGTCCGCGGATGTGCACTCCGCGGGGATGACCACCCGTTTCCCCGGCCCGATGGGCACCTACGATCAGCATGAGCGCCTGGAAGGCAGGCGTATCGCCACGTCCAGCAGCTAGCGCAACTGCGCGCACGCGCCATCGGCAACAGGCGCTGTTTCGATGGCCGCCAGCAGGGACAGCGCATCGCGCCGGCCAAGGTAGCGACGTAACGCGCTTGCCGCCCATTCGCGCCACTGAAGGCATGCCGGCCATCGGCAGGCGCACATCCACACTTGCATCAACGTTGCGCGCCTCCTCCCCCACAGCAAATCGCACATGCCGATAAACCACGCCCCTGAAACGCAACAGGCCCGGCAATGCCGGGCCTGTTGCATGCCGATTTGCGCTGTCGAAGCAGCGGTTACAGCTGCGATTCCTGCACGCTGATCTTGAAGTGCTTGCGCATAGCATCGACGTAGGCCTTGGCATCGGCCTCGCCTTCGATCCGCGCCAGTTGCTGCTGGAACATGGTCTGCTGCTCGGCCGGCACCTTGCTCAGGTCGCCCGGCGTCACCTTGGTGACCGCAAACAGCGCATAGCGCTTGCCCACGGCGCCCGGCACGGCAGGCAGCTCGACCTTGCCCACCGAGGGCTTGCCGTCGGCCGGCTGCGGCGCGCTGAAGATCGCCTGGCTGGCCTGCGCGCTCGGCATCGGCACGTTGCGCGGCAGACCCGGCATCGGGTTGATCTGCAGCTTCTCCGCGCCGGCCAGGGCCTGCAGGGTCTCGCCCTTGCGCAAACGCTCCAGCAGCGCATCGGCCTTGGCAGCGGCCGCCTTGGCGGTGCGGTCGGCATGCACGGCGGCCACGACCTGCTCATGCACCTTGGCCAGCGGCTGGATCTGTTCCGGCTGGTGCTGGGTCACGCGGATCAGCACGCTGTGGTTCGGCCCCAGGTTGATCGGGTCGCTGACCGTGCCGTCCTGCACCAGGGTGTCGGAGAACGCGGCGCGCAGCACCGCCGGCTGTGCGGCGATGCCGCTGGCGGTGGCGCGCGAGAACGGCCCCAGCGTCTGCACCGGCAGGCCCACTTCCTTCGCCGCCGAAGCCAGCGCGGTCGGGTTCTTGTAGACCAGGTCCACCAGCTTGCCGCTCAGGTCGCTGAAGGCCTTCTCGCTGTCGGCCTTCAACTGCTCGCTGGCGAGCTGGTCGCGCACCTGCTCGAACGACTTGCCTTCGCCGCCCTTGACCTGGCGCAGCTGGATCACGTGATAGCCGAATTCGCTCTTGATCGGGCCGACGATCTCGCCGGGCTTCATCGCGAACAGCGCGTCCTCGAACGGCTTCACCATCACGCCCTTCTCCACCCAGCCCAGATCGCCGCCGGCGTTCTTGGAACCGGGATCGTCGGAGTTGGCGCGGGCCAGCGCGGCGAAATCGGCGCCAGGCTGCTTGGCTTCGGCCGCCAGCTTGGCCGCCTTGGCCTCGGCCGCCTTCTGCGAGGCCGCGTCCTTGCCGGCGCTGATCAGGATGTGCGAAGCCAGCCGCTGATCGGGCTCGACGAAGCGCGCCTTCTCGTCGTCGTAGCGCTTGCGCAGCGTCGCCTCGTCGGCCGGCTTGACCGGCGGCAGGCTGGCCGCGTTGAGGTCGACGTACTCGATCGTCACGGTTTCCGGCTGCTTGAAGTCCGACTTGTGCGAGTCGTACCACTGCTGCACCTGCGCGTCGCTGACCGGCGCGGTGTCGGCCGGCATCTCCGGCAACAGCGCCATCTCCACGTCGCGGGTCTCGCCCAGCATCTTCAGCAGGCGCTCGGTTTCCGGCTTGGTGGCGAACGCCGATTCGGCGATGCCGGAAGGAATCACCGACTGCTGCAGCGCGTCGCGCACCAGTTGCTGGAACATGGTCGGCGTACGCGGCGGCGTACCCGAGGCCAGGGCCAGGCGGTAGCGCTCCGGATCGAACTTGCCGTCGTTCTGGAACGCAGGCATGGAGCTGATGTAATCGCGCACCGCGGCATCGCCGATGACCACACCGGCGCGCTCTGCCGACAACTTCGCCACCTGCTCGTCGATCAGCTGATCGAGCAGCTTGCGCTTGTTGTCGATGCTTTCGAACGCGCGCGGATCGAAGTTCTCGCCCTGCTGTTCGCGCGCCTGGATGCGCGCCTGCTCGAAGCGGGTACGGAACTGCTCCGTGCTCACTTCGTGGTGCTGCCACAGCAGCGACACCGGCCACCACGACGGCGCCGACGACCACCACGACGGCGGCGCCTGCACCTTGGCGACATTGTTGGCACCGACGCCACCGAGGTAGCTGTTGTCGATGACGAACAGGAACGGAATCATCAACAGACCGATGATCGCGGTGGCGATCCAGCCCGAGGTCTTTTCGCGAAGTTTCTGCAGCATTGGGAACCGACGGCCTATTGGCGAGCCGCGCAGTTTAACCCGCTTCACGCCTTGCGGCAGAATCGGCGGCCCGGCAACCCGCGCCGCTCATGCGTCAAGGCGGCGAATCCGGAGCGCATCGAGGACCAAAAGCAGCGCACTGCGGAAAAAAGAAACCCCCGATCGCTCGGGGGTTTCGCGTACAAATGGCGGAGTGGACGGGACTCGAACCCGCGACCTCCGGCGTGACAGGCCAGCATTCTAACCGACTGAACTACCACTCCGCGTTTGAACGGAGGCGGGCGCGAGGCCCGCTTTCCCGCAGCGGCCGGGCCAACGCTGGCGCGTGGCGGCGACTGCGAGAAACGAAATCCCCGATCGCTCGGGGGCTTCGGTACAACTGGCGGAGTGGACGGGACTCGAACCCGCGACCTCCGGCGTGACAGGCCAGCATTCTAACCGACTGAACTACCACTCCGCTTTTGAAACCTGTCGCTTGGTGCTCTGGTGGGTGCTGAGGGTTTCGAACCCCCGACCCTCTCCGTGTAAAGGAGACGCTCTACCGCTGAGCTAAGCACCCTAGCGAGTCGATTAGTTTACGGCATCCTTCAGCGCTTTACCAGCCTTGAACGTCGGATTCTTCGACGCCGCGATCTTGATGGAGTCGCCGGTCTTCGGGTTGCGGCCGGTGCGCTCGGCACGGTCGCGCACCTGGAAGGTGCCGAAGCCCACGAGCGTGACGCTGTCGCCCTTCTTCAGGGCCTTGGTCACTTCCGACACGAAGGCGTCGATGGCACGACCGGCTTCGGCCTTGGAGATATCGGCGGCAGCGGCGATCGCGTCGTTCAGTTCGGCTTTATTCATTTCTTGATGACTCCATGTGCGGCAGAAGACCGCGGATTGAGGATCGGGTGTCGGCGTGGCCTGCCTCGCCTGGGCGAGACCCCGATGGATATGTTTTGCACTACCAAGCACGCCCGTTCGCGGTGCTCGCAAGCGCTGCATTTATACCAGCGGGCCCATACCCGCGCAAGCCGAAAAGCCAACAACGGCGCGGGTTTGAGCCGTTTGCGCGGGTGCGGTTCAGCGCGCGTCAGTGCTTGACGCGCGGGTTCGAGGATGCTTTCTGCTTGCGCCGCGACGGCGCCTGTTCGGCGTCGGCGGCGGGCTTGGGCGCGAGCGGACGCTCCAGTGCCAGATCCAGCACTTCGTCGATCCACTTCACCGGCACGATCTTCAGATCGCGGGTGACGTTCTCCGGAATGTCGGCCAGATCCTTGCGGTTCTCCTCGGGGATCAGCACGGTGCGGATGCCGCCGCGCAATGCGGCCAGCAGCTTCTCCTTGAGCCCGCCGATCGCCGAGACGCGGCCACGCAGGGTGATCTCGCCGGTCATCGCCACCTCCGACTTGACCGGCACCTTGGTCAGCATCGACACCAGCGAGGTCACCATCGCGATGCCGGCGCTGGGGCCGTCCTTCGGCGTGGCGCCGTCCGGCACGTGCAGGTGCACGTCGTGCTTCTGCAGGAAGTCCGCCTCGATGCCGAGCCGCTCGGCGCGCGAACGCACCACCGACAACGCGGCCGACGCCGATTCCTTCATCACGTCGCCGAGCTGGCCGGTCAGGATCACCGCGCCCTTGCCCGGGACCAGGGTCGATTCGATCTGCAGCAGATCGCCGCCGACCTCGGTCCAGGCCAGGCCGGTCACCAGGCCGATCTCGTTCTGCTCCTCGGCGCGACCGAAGTCGTAGCGGCGCACGCCCAGGTACTTGTCCAGGTTCTTCGAGCCGACGCTGACGCGCGCCTTGTCCTTGCGCGCGGCGCCCTTCTTCGCTGCGGCCTTCTTCGCCGGGGCGGCCGGCTGCGGACCGGCCAGGGCGATCTCCTTGACCACCTTGCGGCAGATCTTGGCCACTTCGCGCTCGAGGTTGCGCACGCCGGATTCGCGCGTGTAGTAGCGCACGATGTCGCGGATCGCGTCGGCACCGATCTCCAGCTCGTCCTGCTTCAGGCCATTGGCCTTGAGCTGCTTGGGCACCAGGTAGCGTGCGGCGATGTTGAGCTTCTCGTCCTCGGTGTAGCCGGGGATGCGGATCACTTCCATGCGGTCCAGCAACGGGCCGGGGATGTTCAGCGAATTGGAGGTCGCCACGAACATCACTTCGGACAGGTCCAGGTCCACTTCCAGGTAGTGGTCGTTGAAGGCGTTGTTCTGCTCGGGGTCGAGCACTTCCAGCAGCGCCGAGGACGGATCGCCGCGGAAATCCATCGACATCTTGTCGATCTCGTCGAGCACGAACAGCGGGTTCTTGCTGCCGACCTTGTTGAGGTTCTGCACGATGCGACCCGGCATCGAACCGACGTAGGTCCGGCGATGGCCGCGGATCTCCGCCTCGTCGCGCACGCCGCCCAGCGACATGCGCACGAACTTGCGGTTGGTCGCCTTGGCGATGGACTGGCCCAGCGAGGTCTTGCCCACGCCCGGCGGCCCGACCAGGCACAGGATCGGCCCCTTCATCTGCTTCACCCGCGACTGCACCGCCAGGTACTCGAGGATGCGGTCCTTGACCTTCTCCAGGCCGTAGTGATCGGCGTCGAGGGTTTCCTGCGCGACCTTCAGGTCCTTGCGCACCTTGCTGCGCTTCTTCCACGGCACGCCCAGCAGCCAGTCGAGGTAGTTGCGCACCACCGCGGCTTCGGCCGACATCGGCGACATCTGCTTGAGCTTGTTGAGTTCGGCCTTGGCCTTGGTCTCGACCGGCTTGGGCATGCCGGCCTCGGCGATCTTGCGCGCCAGTTCCTCCAGCTCGCCCGGCGCGTCGTCGAGGTCGCCCAGTTCCTTCTGGATCGCCTTCATCTGCTCGTTGAGGTAGTACTCGCGCTGGCTCTTCTCCATCTGCGACTTGACCCGGCCGCGGATGCGCTTCTCCAGCTGCTGCACGTCGATCTCGCCATCGACCAGGCCGACCAGCATCTCCAGGCGCTCGCCCACTTCCAGGGTTTCCAGCAGGCGCTGCTTGTCGGCCAGGCGCACGCCGATGTGCGCGGCGATGGTATCGGCCAGGCGGCCGGGCTCGTCGATGCCGGACAGGGTCTGCAGCAGCTCCGGCGGCAGCTTGCGGTTGGTCTTGACGTACTGCTCGAACAGCGACATCAGCGAGCGCGCGATCGCCTCGACTTCGCGCTCCTCGCGCGATTCGGCGGCGTCGATCTCGCGGCCTTCGCCCTGGAGCGCGCCGTCGCGCTCGGCGACCTTGTCGACGCTGACCCGCGACAGGCCCTCGACCAGCACCTTGATGGTGCCGTCGGGCAGCTTCAGCAGTTGCAGCACCTGCGCCAGCGTGCCGACGTTGTACAGGTCGGCCGCCGCCGGGTCGTCGGTCTCGGCGGACTTCTGCGCGACCAGCAGGATGCGCTTGTCGGCCTCCATCGCGTGCTCGAGCGCGCGCATGGATTTGTCGCGACCGACGAACAGCGGGATGACCATGTGCGGGAAGACCACGACGTCGCGCAACGGCAGGACCGGCAGGTCGAGGACTTCGGATTGGGACTGGGCCATGAGGATTCCGATTTGGGAGGCGGGAACGCGATGCGGGCGGCCATAAAAACGCCGATGGCCCCGTTATGGGGCCATCGGCTGGACGATGCAAGGGGAGCGCATAACCCCTTTATGTTTCAGCGACTTACCGGCAGGCACGGGGCGCGCGACGGGGTCGCCGCGCACCGCCCGCCCGGGTCACTCCGCGGAGGCAACCTTCGGCGCCGCCGGCGGGGTCTGGTAGATCAGGTACGGCTCGGACTTGTGCTCGATCACCGACTCGTCCACCACCACCTTGCTGACGTTCTCCTGCGACGGCAGCTCGTACATCGTGTCCAGCAGCACCGACTCGACGATGGTGCGCAGGCCGCGCGCGCCGGTCTTGCGCTTGAGCGCCTTCTTGGCGATGGCCAGCAGCGCGTCCTGGCGGAACTCCAGCTCCACGCCTTCCATCTCGAACAGCTTCTTGAACTGCTTGGTGATGGCGTTCTTCGGCTCGGTCAGGATCTTGATCAGCGCCGGCTCGTCCAGTTCCTCGAGCGTGGCGACCACCGGCAGGCGGCCGACGAACTCGGGGATCAGGCCGAACTTGATCAGGTCTTCCGGCTCGACATCGGCCAGGATCTTGCCGACCTCGCGCTTGCGCTCGGAGCTCTTCACCTTGGCACCGAAGCCGATGCCGCCGGCGTCGTTGGAGCGCTGCTGGATCACCTTGTCCAGGCCGGCGAACGCGCCGCCGCAGATGAACAGGATGTTCTTGGTGTCCACCTGCAGGAATTCCTGCTGCGGATGCTTGCGCCCGCCCTGCGGCGGCACCGAGGCGACCGTGCCTTCAATCAGCTTCAGCAGCGCCTGCTGCACGCCTTCGCCGGACACGTCGCGGGTGATGGACGGGTTCTCGCTCTTGCGCGAGATCTTGTCGATCTCGTCGATGTAGACGATGCCCTGCTGCGCCTTGTCGACGTCGTAGTCGCACTTCTGCAGCAGCTTCTGGATGATGTTTTCCACGTCTTCGCCGACGTAGCCGGCCTCGGTCAGCGTGGTCGCATCGGCGATGGTGAACGGCACGTTGAGCAGGCGCGCCAGCGTTTCGGCCAGCAGCGTCTTGCCCGAACCGGTCGGACCGACCAGCAGGATGTTGGACTTGGCCAGTTCGACCTCGTCGTTCTTCTGCCGGCTCTCGATGCGCTTGTAGTGGTTGTACACGGCCACGGCGAGCGTGCGCTTGGCGCGCTGCTGGCCGATCACGTACTGGTCGAGCACTTCCAGGATCTCGCGCGGCTTGGGCAGGCTGCTGCGTGCCGACTGCGCCTTCTCCTCGAGCTCCTCGCGGATGATGTCGTTGCACAACTCGACGCATTCGTCGCAGATGAACACGCTGGGCCCGGCGATCAGCTTACGGACCTCGTGTTGACTCTTGCCGCAGAACGAGCAGTACAGGATCTTGTTGCTGTCGCCGGAACGGCCTTGCCGGTCTTCGCTCATTGCTTCGCTTACCCAGTTACCCCACCCGATGAACGGGGGTTCGATTTCGAGAATAGCACAGGGCCGGGAGGACGCTAGCCCGACCCCGGCCCTGCGGAATACGCTGCGTTTTGCAGTACATGCAAGCCTTATGCCGGCTGGATGGACTCATCCGGACGACGCTCCAGCACCTGGTCGACGAGGCCGTAGGCCTGCGCGTCGACGGCGCTCTTGAAGTTGTCGCGCTCGGTGTCGCGGGCGATAGTCTCCAGCGACTGGCCGGTGTGCTTGGCCAGGATTTCGTTCAGCCGCGCGCGCAGCGTCAGGATCTCGCGGGCGTGGATGTCGATGTCGGTGGCCTGGCCCTGGAAGCCGCCCAGCGGCTGGTGGATCATCACCCGCGAGTTCGGCAGCGCATAGCGCTTGCCAGCCGCGCCCGACGCCAGCAGCAGCGCGCCCATCGAGGCGGCCTGGCCGACGCAGATGGTGCTCACGTCCGGCTTGATGTACTGCATGGTGTCGTAGATCGCCATGCCGGCGGTGACCACGCCACCCGGCGAATTGATGTAGATGCTGATGTCCTTCTCCGGATTGTCCGCTTCCAGGAACAGCAGCTGAGCCACGATCACATTGGCCATGTGGTCGTCGATCGGGCCGACCAGGAAGATCAGGCGCTCCTTCAGCAGGCGCGAATAGATGTCGTAGGCGCGCTCGCCGCGGCTGGTCTGTTCGACCACCATCGGAACCAGATTCAAGGCCTTGGTCACATTGTCCACGCGGTGATCTCCTGCTGCTCGGGGTCCGTCCCTGCACGGGGGTGTGCAGGGCTTCGCATCGTGTTGCGCCCCGCCGCCGCGGGGATGAAACGAGGATCCGCCTCGCGCATGCCGGGATGCGCGCGGCGGCGGAGCGTCGTCTTATTGACGGATCGCGTCCTGGAATGACATCGCCTGCTCGGTGTGCTGGGCGCGCTCGGCGATCCAGTCGATCACCTGCTCTTCCATCACACGGCTCTGCAGTCCCCCCATCAACTGGGGATCGTTGCGGTACATCTCAATGACCTGCTCGGGCTCTTCGTAGGTCGAGGCGATCAGGCGCAGCGTCTCCGAGACCCGCTTCGGGTCCAGGCGCAGCTCGTTGCGGCGGGCGACCTCGCCGACCAGCAGGCCGACCAGCACGCGCTTGCGCGCGGCGTCCATGAAGCCCTGGTGGGCGTCGTCCGGCACCTGGCCCGGGTCGCGGCCGGAACGGCGCATCTGCTCGACCTGCTGCGCCAGCATGGCGCGCGCTTCGTTCTCGACCAGGCGCGGCGGCATTTCGACCGAGGCGTAGGCGGCGATCAGCTGCTCGCCGACTTCGCGACGCAGGCGGTTCATCAGCGCGCCCTTGAGCTCGCGCTCGAGGTTGATGCGGATGTCCTTGCGGAACTGCTCGGCATCGCCGCTCTTCACGCCGAAGCTCTTGATGAACTCCTTGTCCACCTCCGGCAGCACCGGCGCGGCGACGTCGACCGCCTTCACATGGACCTGGACCTGCTTGCCGGCGAACTGCGGCACGCGCCAGTCGGCCGGGAAGTCGACGGTCAGGGTCTTCTCTTCGTCCTTGGACAGGCCGACCAGGCCCTGCTCGATCGCCGGGAACATGACGCCCGAGCCGATCACGCTGCTGCCCTTCTCCACGCCCTCGGCCGGCAGACGTTCGTCACCGACCTGCGACCAGGTCTCCAGGGTCACCAGGTCGCCGTCCTGCGCCGGACGCGCGGCCGGCTGCCAGGTGCGGCGCTGCAGGCGCAGGTTCTCGATCATCTGCTCGATGTCGGCGTCGGTGACCTCGGCGGTGTGGCGGATCACCTGCAGCTTGGACACGTCGATATCGCCGAAGTCCGGCACCACTTCGAAGGTGGCCACGAACTGCAGTTCGTTGTCGCCGGCACGGTCGATGCGCGGGTTGCCGGCCAGGCGCAGTTCGTGCTCGCGCACGGCCGAGTCGAAGGTCTCGCGCAGCAGGCCGTCCAGCGCCTCGGCGCGGATCTGCGGCCCGAACCGCTGCTCGATCACCTTGGCCGGAATCTTGCCCGGACGGAAGCCCTTGATCCGCGCGGTGCGCGCGACTTCGCGCAGGCGGCCGCCGACATGAGTTTCCAGGCGATCCTCCGGCAGGGTGAAGGTCAGACGCCGTTCCAGGGTACCGGTGGTTTCGATCGAAGCTTGCATGTGGACTCCTGCCACCGGGAGCCCACGGCTCTCGGCACGATGTAGAAAAGTACGGGTTGGCGCGGGCACGGGACAGCCGCCGCAGCCGGATAGTTTCGCCTATTCCCGCGGCGCCTGCCAGCGCAGGGCCGGGAGGCCGCCGTGGCGACGCCGAACCCGCCATCGCCACAAGGGGCCATCGGGGGCTGGATGGTGCGAAAGAGGGGACTCGAACCCCTACGCCTTGCGGCACTGGTACCTAAAACCAGGGCGTCTACCAATTCCGCCACTTTCGCGCTGCGGCGCCCGAAGGCGCCTGCCGGCACATTGTTGCAGGCCGGCCGGCAAAGAAAAAGGCACCTGCCGGAGCAGGTGCCTTCTGTTTTGGTGGGCCGTCAAGGATTCGAACCTTGGACCTATTGATTAAGAGTCAACTGCTCTACCAACTGAGCTAACGGCCCTGAAACTGAGTCGCACATTCTATGTGCTTTTTTGCTTCATTGCAACACCCGCGAAGCATCGGGTCACGCGATCAATGGGGTGGCTGAGGGGACTCGAACCCCCGACATCTGGAATCACAATCCAGTACTCTAACCAACTGAGCTACAGCCACCATTGAAACCTTGCATCTCCTGCCCGGCGCCATGTGGCGCGCCCGACAGGAATCGAACCTGTAACCGCCGGCTTAGAAGGCCGGTGCTCTATCCAGTTGAGCTACGGGCGCCCTGGCTGGATTGTCGCATTCCTTTCCGCCGTTGGACATCGGATTGGTCGGGGTAGAGGGATTCGAACCCCCGACATCCTGCTCCCAAAGCAGGCGCGCTACCAGACTGCGCTATACCCCGGCGGAACATCCCTCGCGGCCAAGGCCGGAAAGGTCGGCTATTGTGGGAAGCTTGCGGCCCGCTGTCAACGTCGCATGCACGCAACATCGCCTGCGCTATGCTCACGGCTTGCCATCGGCATCGGCCGAGAGCCATTTTTGAAGGAGAAAACAGCATGCTTCGCAGCGGCAACCCCGCCCTGAAGGAATCCACCTTCCTCGATCTGCACAGCGGCAACGTGGTCTCGCCCGGCAACGGCACGGTCGTCGCGCGCGACAGCGGTGCGATGACCCTGAACGGCACCGCCAACAAGACCGGCATCCTGTTGATGCTGACAGCGCTCACCGCCGTATTCGCCTGGAGCCAGTCGGTTTCGATCGATGCCGCGGGCAACGCGATGATCGCTCCTGGCGTGGCCGGCTACGCGCTGGGCGGCCTGATCGGCGGCTTCATCCTGGCCCTGATCACGATCTTCAAGAAGGAATGGTCGCCCATCACCGCGCCGCTGTACGCGCTGGTGGAAGGCTTCTTCCTGGGATCGATCTCGGCGATGTACGAAGTGCGCTTCAACGGCATCGTGCTGCAGGCCGTGCTGCTGACCTTCGGCACCCTGTTCGCGATGCTGTTCGCCTACCGCAGCGGCATGATCAAGGCCACCGAGAACTTCAAGCTGGGCGTGGTCGCGGCCACCGGCGGCATCGCGCTGGTGTACCTGGCGACCATGGTGCTGGGCTTCTTCAACATCCAGATCCCCTACATCCACGCCTCCGGCACGGTCGGCATCCTGTTCAGTCTGTTCGTGGTGGTGGTGGCGGCACTGAACCTGGTGCTGGACTTCGACTTCATCGAGAGCGGCGTCGAACAGGGCGCACCCAAGTACATGGAGTGGTACGGCGCGTTCGGCCTGATGGTGACCCTGGTGTGGCTGTATGTGGAGTTCCTGCGCCTGCTGTCGAAGTTGCAGTCGCGGAATTGAGGCCGGGAGTCGGGAATCGGGATTGGGGAATCGTAAAAGCGCACTCCCCTTGATCGATGAGCTGGCTTGGCTTCAGACAAGTTTTCGAGCAAAAGAAAGGGCGCCCTGGGGCGCCCTTTCTTTTTTCTGCGATCTTCCGGCGCGCTCAGAGTCGGCTGGCGATGGCCTTGGCGAAGCCCATGGTGTTGCCGCTGCCACCCAGGTCCGGGGTCAGCCCGTCCTTGGCTTCCAGCGTGGCGACGATGGCGTTGCGCAGGCGCTCGGCGTTCTGCGGCTGGCCGATGTGGTCCAGCAACTGCGCCGCGCCCAGCAGCAGCGCGCACGGGTTGGCCTTGCCCTGCCCGGCGATGTCCGGGGCCGAGCCGTGCACGGCTTCGAAGATCGCCGCGTCCACGCCGATGTTGGCGCCCGGGGCCAGGCCCAGGCCGCCGACCAGGCCGGCGCACAGGTCCGACAGGATGTCGCCGAACAGGTTGGTGGTGACGATGATGTCGAACTGCTCCGGGCGCATCACCAACTGCATGCACGCGTTGTCGACGATCATTTCCTGGAATTCGATCTCCGGGTAGTTCGCCGCCACGTCGCGCGCCACCTTCAGGAACAGGCCCGAGGTGGACTTGATGATGTTGGCCTTGTGCACCGCGGTGACCTTCTTGCGGCCGGTCGCGCGGGCCAGGTCGAAGGCGTAGCGGACGATGCGCTCGGAGCCCTTGCGGGTCACCTTGGCCATCGACAGCGCGGTCTCGCCGTCGGCGGACACTTCCTGGCCTTCGCTCAGGTAGGCGCCTTCGGTGTTCTCGCGCACGGTGATCAGGTCCACGCCGGCGCCGAAGCGCGACTTGGTATTCGGGAACGACTTGGCCGGACGCACGTTGGCGTACAGGTCGAACTGGCGGCGCATGGCCACGTTGATCGAGCTGAAGCCCTCGCCCACCGGCGTGGTCAGCGGGCTCTTCAGCGCCACCTTGTTCTTGCGGATCGACTCCAGCGTGGCGGCCGGCAGCAGGTCGCCGTGCTTCTCCAGCGCCACCAGGCCCGCGTCGGCGTATTCGTAGGTGAGGCCGGCGTTCAGCGCGTCGAGCACGAATAGCGTGGCGTCCATGATCTCCGGGCCGATGCCATCGCCACGGATGACCGTGATTGTCTGCGTCATAGGGTTGCGGTTTCCGTACAAGAGGGGGGAGCGCCGCCCGGGAACCGGGGCTGCAGGCGCAAGGAGGTTTCAGCGGTAATTATGCCCGAAGCCGGTGAAGGCGCCCAAAACCGGACGGCCGCCGGCGCGGGCGCCGGTGGCCATCGGGGCAGCCCGAAGCGGGCTCAGTCGTGCGCGTGCTGCGCCGGGGCGGCGGCCTCGCCGGCCTCCAGCGTGTCGAGGAAGTCCACGGCGCGGCGCAGGTGCGGGATCACGATGGACCCGCCGACCACCAGGCCCACCGAGAAGGTCTCGAAGAACTCCTCGCGGCTGACCCCGGCCTCCTTGCACTGGGCCACGTGGTAGCTGATGCAGTCGTCGCAGCGCAGCACCAGCGAGGCGACCAGGCCGAGCAGTTCCTTGGTCTTCACGTCCAGCGCGCCGGCCTGGTAGGTCTGGGTGTCCAGCGCGAAGAAGCGCCGCACCACCTGGTTCGGCTCGGCCAGGATGCGCTGGTTCATGCGCTGGCGGAACTCGGTGAACGCGCGGACCCGGTCCTCCCCGGATGCGCCGCCCTCGCCCGTCGCAGCGCCGCTCATGCCTGCGCCTCGGGGGCCTGGCCGTCGAGCAGCGGCTCCAGCTTGCCGGCGCGGTGCAGCGCCATCATGTCGTCGTAGCCGCCGACGTGGACGTCGCCGACGAAGATCTGCGGCACGCTGGTGCGCCGCGCCAGCGCGACCATCTTCTCGCGCTCGGCCGGGTCCAGGTCGATCCGCACCTCGTTCCAGGTACGGCCCTTGCTCTTGAGGAAGTTCTTGGCCGCCACGCAGTACGGGCAGATCGCGGTGGAATAGAGGGTGATCGGCGGGCCGCCGGCGTGGCCGGTGTCGGCAGTTGGGTTGTCCACGGGAAACTCCGGGCGGTCTAGAAGGTCCAAGCCACTATGGTAGCGGCCGGGTGGATTTTCGAGGCCGCTGCCGCAACACTGCGAATCATCCCGGATTCACCGTCGTCCCGGCCGCCACCCGGCGTCCGCCTGCCCCCTGGAGCCTGTCTTGCGCCTGCTGCCGCTCGCCTTCGCGATCACCCTGGCCACCGCCTGCGCCGTGGCGCCGGCCCAGGAGAACAAGCTGCCGGACATCGGCTCCTCGGCCGGCGAGCTGCTGACCCCGGCGCGCCAGGCCGAGTACGGCAAGATGATGCTGGCCGAGCTGCGCAGCTACGGCTACGTGCTGGAGGACCCGCTGATCGACGACTGGCTGCAGACCATGGGCACCCGGCTCGGCGCCAACAGCGACCAGCCGCAGCAGAAGTTCACCTTCTTCATGCTGCGCGACCGCCAGATCAACGCCTTCGCCACCCTCGGCGGCTACGTGGCGGTCAACGCCGGGCTGGTGCTGACCGCCGAGCGCGAGGACGAGGTGGCCGCGGTGCTGTCGCACGAGATCGCCCACGTCACCCAGCAGCACGTGCTGCGCGGGGTCGAGCGGGCGCAGCGCGACCAGATCCCGATCCTGCTCGGCATGCTCGCCGCGGTGGTCGCGGCGCAGCAGGCCGGCGGGCGCTCCAGCGGCGACGCCACCCAGGCGGCGATCGCCAGCGGCCTGGGGCTGATGCAGCAGCGGCAGATCGACTACACCCGCTCCAACGAATCGGAGGCAGACCGTCTGGGCATCCGCACCCTGGCGCGCAGCGGCTACGACGTCGACGCGATGGCCGGCTTCTTCGAGCGCATGTCGCTGGCGATGCGCGGCAACCAGGGCGGCTACAGCACCCCGGACTTCCTGATGACCCACCCGGTCACCACCACCCGCATCAGCGAGGCCCGCGAGCGCGCCGAGCAGATGAAGAAGAACACCCTGACCCTGACCACCAGCGTGCCCGGCGGGACCCTGAAGGAGCGGGTCGATCCGAACGACGTGTCGCTGATCCAGCCGCTGGGCGCGCCCAGCAACCCGCTGCTGCCCGGCGGCCTGCAACTGCCGTTCGCCAACTACGCGCGCGGCCCCAGCGGCCAGTTCGAATGGGCCCGCGAGCGACTGCGGGTGTTCAGCGCCAACACCCCGGCCGATGCGATCCGCGAGTACGAAGGCCTGCGCCAGGGCAGCAAACAGGGCCTGAGCGATGCCCAGCGCTATGGCCTGGCACTGGCCCGGCTGCGTGCCGGCGGCAGTGCGCAGGAGGTCGCGCAGACGCTGGAAAGCCTGCTGCAGGCGCACCCCGACAACTGGTGGCTGACCGTGGCGGTGGCCGAGGCCGAGGCCAAGGCCGGCCGCAACCAGGCCGCCGACCAGCGCTTCGAGGCGCTGGTCAAGCGCATGCCCAGCAACCGGGCAGTGGCGCTGAGCTATGCGACTGCCCTCAACGAGCAGGGCGGCCGCCAGGCCGGCCAGCGCGCCCAGGCGGTGCTGCGGCCGCTGCTCGGGGCCGCCGCGGAGGATCCGGTGTTCCAGCGCACCTTCGCCCGTGCCTGCGAACTGGCCGGCGACGACACCCGGGCCGGCGAGGCGTATGCCGAGGCGGCGTACCTGAACGGGCATCCGGAGCAGGCCCTGATCCAGCTGAGCAACCTGAAGAAGCGCAGCGACCTGGACTACGTGGCGCGCGCGCGCATCGACGCCCGCATCGCCGCGATCACCCCGACGGTGCTGGAACTGCGCCGCCAGGGCGTGCAGGACCCGGACATGCAACGGCGCTGAAACGCGCCCGTGTCAGGCGTCACTCAAACGTAATAAAACCGTAGTCTACTGGCGACCTTCCTCCCCAGTTCCACGGTGCCGTTGTGCAGAAACGCATCCTGATCGTCGACGACGAGCCGGCCATCCGCGACATGGTCGCGTTCGCCCTGCGCAAGGGCGACTTCGAGCCGGTGCACGCCGGCGATGCCCGCGAAGCGCAGACCTCGATCGCCGACCGGGTCCCGGACCTGATCCTGCTGGACTGGATGCTGCCCGGCACCAGCGGCCTGGAACTGGCCCGGCGCTGGCGCAAGGATGCGATGACCCGCGAAGTGCCGATCATCATGCTCACCGCCCGCGGCGAGGAGAACGACCGCGTCGGCGGCCTGGAGGCCGGCGTCGACGACTATGTGGTCAAACCGTTCTCGGCACGCGAGCTGCTGGCGCGGATCCGCGCGGTGATGCGTCGCACCCGCGAGGACGACGAGGACGGCAGCGTCTCGGTCGGCAGCCTGCGCATCGACGGCGCCGCGCACCGGGTGTTCGCCGGCGAGGCGCCGGTGCCGATCGGCCCGACCGAGTACCGCCTGCTGCACTTCTTCATGACCCATCCCGAACGCGTCTACAGCCGCGCGCAATTGCTCGATCACGTCTGGGGCGGCAGCGTCTACGTGGAAGAGCGCACCATCGACGTGCACATCCGCCGCCTGCGCAAGACGCTGGAGCCGTTCTCGGTGGAAAACATGGTGCAGACCGTCCGCGGTTCCGGCTATCGCTTCTCTGCGTCCATCTGACCGCCGCCTTCGCCTGCTATAACGGCGGACGGATCACGATCCTTTGCGACAGAGTGCGTTCCCGATGCCCCGCCACATCCGCTCCGCCTGGTTGAAGACCCTCGGCACGCTCGCCGGCCTGCTGTTGCTGGCGTTGCTGATCGGCTGGATCGGCGGCCATGTGTGGATGGCGCTGACCCTGATGTCGCTGGGGGTGATGGGCTGGCACTACTGGCGGCTGCGGCGGGTGCTGCGGCGGCTGACCGCGCGCCAGCGCTGGGAGCCGCCGGCCGGCACCGGCGTGTGGAACGAACTGGACCGGCTGCTGTACCGCAGCCAGGCGGAAATGCGCGTGCGCAAGCGGCGCCTGCTGGACATGCTGCGCGCCTACCGCGCCGCCGCCGCGGCACTGCCGGATGCGGTGGTGGTGGTGGACCGCAACAGCCAGCGCATCCAATGGTTCAACGAAGCAGCCGGCACCCTGCTCGGCCTGCGCCACCCCGGCGACCTCGGCGCGCCGGTGGTGGAGCGGCTGCAGCCGATGCCGCTGGCGCACTGGCTCAGCGGCGGCCGCAACGCCGAGCCGATGCTGGACATGCCCTCGCCGGTCGACGACCGCCTGCGCCTGAACCTGCGCCTGATTCCCTATTCCGACGACCACTGGCTGCTGGTCGCGCGCGACGTCAGCAAGCTGCTGCAACTGGAGCAGGTGCGCCGCGATTTCGTCGCCAACGTCTCGCACGAGTTGCGCACGCCGCTGACCGTGGTCCACGGCTACCTGGACATGCTCGACCCGGAGGACTTTCCGGATTCGGGGCCGATGATCGCCGAGATGCGCAAGCAGTCGCAGCGCATGACCCAGCTGGTCGAGGACCTGCTGACCCTGTCGCGGCTGGAATCGCAGGAGCACGCCAACGAGGAGTCGATCGCGATGGCGCCGATGCTGGCCACGCTGCGCCGCGAGGCCGAGGCGCACAGCCAGGGCCGGCACCGCATCGAGGTCCACGACGAAGCCGATTGCGATCTGGTCGGCTCCAACAAGGAACTGCACAGCGCCTTCTCCAACCTGGTCACCAACGCGGTGCGCTACACCGCGGCCGGCGGCACCATCCGCATCACCTTCGCCCGCGAGGGCGATGGCGCGGTGCTGGCGGTGCGCGACAGCGGCTACGGCATTCCCGCGCATCACCTGCCGCGGATCACCGAGCGCTTCTACCGCGTCTCCAGCAGCCGCTCGCGCGAGAGCGGCGGCACCGGCCTGGGCCTGTCGATCGTCAAGCACGTGCTCGGCCTGCACCAGGCGCGGCTGGAGATCGAGAGCGAAGTCGGCAAGGGCAGCACCTTCTCCTGCCACTTCGGCGCCGGGCGCGTGCATCCGCGGCACGACCATGCCACCCTGACCTCCGCCTAACGAGAGACACCATGCCCCGCCGCGCCCCTGCCCTGCCGCCCACGCCGCCCCCGGACATTCCCAGCGACCCGCTGCGCGACCCCGCGCTGTACATCAACCGCGAGCTGTCGCAACTGGACTTCAACTTCCGGGTGCTGGCGCAGGCGCAGGATCCGCAGGTGCCGTTGCTGGAGCGGCTGCGTTTCCTGTGCATCTCCTGCACCAACCTCGACGAGTTCTTCGAGATCCGCGCCGCCACCGTGCGCCACGCGCAGGAATTCGGGCTGCCGCCGGCACCGGACGGGATGAGCCCCAACGCCATCCTCACCTCGATCCACGACCGCGCCGCGCAACTGGTCGACCAGCAGTACCGCTGCTGGAACGAAGTGCTGCGCCCGGCGCTGAAGGACGCCGGCATCGGCGTGCTCGGCCGGCATTCCTGGAACGCGCGGCAGAAGCGCTGGCTGCGCGCCTACTTCCGCAACGAGATCATGCCGGTGCTGTCGCCGCTGGGCCTGGACCCGGCGCACCCGTTCCCGAAGATCCTCAACAAGTCACTGAACATCGTGGTGGTGCTCAAGGGCACCGACGCATTCGGCCGCGTCGGCCACCTGGCGATCGTGCGCGCGCCGCGCTCGCTGCCGCGCATCATCCAGTTGCCGGAAAGCCTGGCCGAGGGCGGCCAGAGCTTCGTGTTCCTGTCCTCGGTGCTGTCCACCTTCGTCGACGAGCTGTTCCCGGGCATGGAGGTGATGGGCTCCTACCAGTTCCGCGTCACCCGCAACTCGGAACTGGTGGTGGACGAGGAGGAAGTGGAGAACCTGGCGCTGGCGCTGCGCGACGAACTGGTCAACCGCGGCTACCGGCCGGCGGTGCGGCTGGAGATCGCCGAGGACTGCCCGAAATCGATCGTGCGCACCCTGCTGCAGAACTTCGAACTGCCGGAGAACGCGGTCTACCGGATCAACGGCCCGGTCAACCTGAGCCGGGTCAACCAGGTCTACGACCTGGTGCAGCGCCCGGACCTGAAGTATCCGGCGATGAATCCGCGCACCCTGCGCGACAGCGAAGGCATCTTCGAGATCGCCGCCGCTGGCGACGTGCTGCTGCACCACCCGTTCGACGCCTTCACCGCGGTGCTGGACCTGATAAAGCAGGCCGCGATCGACCCCAACGTGCTGGCGATCAAGCAGACCCTGTACCGCACCGGCAAGGACTCGGCGATCGTCGATGCGCTGGTGCTGGCCGCGCGCAACGGCAAGGACGTCACCGTGGTGGTGGAACTGCGCGCGCGCTTCGACGAAGAGGCCAACCTGGGCCTGGCCGACCGCCTGCAGGAAGCCGGCGTGCAGGTGGTGTACGGCGTGGTCGGCTACAAGACCCACGCCAAGATGCTGCTGATCGTGCGCCGCGAGGGCCGCAAGCTGCGCCGCTACGTGCACCTGGGCACCGGCAACTACCACAGCGGCACCGCGCGCGCCTACACCGACCTGAGCCTGATCACCGCCGACGTGGACATCGGCAACGACGTGCACCTGCTGTTCCAGCAGTTGTCCGGGCTGGCGCCGAAGATCCGCCTCAAGCGCCTGCTGCAGTCGCCCTTCACCCTGCACCCGGGCGTGCTGCACCGGATCGAGCGCGAGACCAAGCTGGCGCATGCCGGCCGCCCGGGCCGCATCATCGCCAAGATGAACGCGCTCAACGAGCCGCAGGTGATCCGCGCGCTGTACGCGGCCTCGCAGGCAGGCGTGAAGATCGACCTGATCGTGCGCGGCGCCTGCACCCTGCGTCCCGGCGTGCCGGGCGTGTCCGACAACATCCGGGTGCGCTCGATCGTCGGCCGCTTCCTCGAGCACAGCCGGGTCTACTGGTTCGGTAACGACGGCGCGCCGGAGCTGTTCTGCGCCAGCGCCGACTGGCTGGAACGCAACCTGCTGCGGCGCGTGGAGACCGGCTTCCCGATCCTGGATCCGGACCTGGTCAAGCGCATCCACCGCGAGGTACTGCAGAACTACCTGGCCGACAATCTCAACGCCTGGGAACTGGACGCCGACGGCAACTACCGCAAGCTGGCCCCGGGCCAGGACCAGCCGCCGCATTCGGCGCAGCTGGCCCTGCTCGACGGGCTCTGAGCACACTGCGGCGCAGCGCCAACGGCGCGCGCCGCGCATCGGCTACCATTCCGCCATGCCTGCCACCTCCCCCACTCATCCGCCGCTGCGCGACGGCGACCTGCTGGCCGCCATCGACCTGGGTTCCAACAGCTTCCACATGGTCATCGCCCGCTACCAGCTCGGGCAGTTGCGGGTGGTGGACCGCCTGCGCGAGACCGTGCGCATGGCCGACGGCCTGGACAACAAGGGCGGGCTGTCCGCCGAGGCGCGACAGCGCGCGCTGGAATGCCTGGCGCGCTTCGGCCAGCGCCTCCGCGACCTGCCCTCGCTGCGGGTGCGCGCGCTGGCGACCAACACCGTGCGCCAGCTGCGCTCGCCGCAGACCTTCCTGATTCCCGGCGAAACCGCGCTCGGCCATCCGATCGAAGTGGTCAGCGGCCGCGAGGAAGCGCGCCTGATCTACCTGGGCGTGGCCCATGCGCAGCCGCCCAAGCCGGACGAACGCCGCCTGGTGATCGACATCGGCGGCGGCTCCACCGAGTTCATCATCGGCAGCGGCTTCCAGACCCTGGAACGCGAGAGCCTGCAGGCCGGCTGCATCGCCAGCACGCGGCGCTTCTTCCCGGGCGGCAAGCTGTCCAAGAAGAAGTGGAAGGACGCGCTGACCGAGATCGGCGCCGAGTTCCAGCAGTTCGCCGGGCAGTACCGTGCGCTGGGCTGGCACGAGGCGCTGGGCTCGTCGGGCACGCACAAGGCGATCGGCGAGATCTGCGCGGCGATGAAGCTGACCAAGGGCGCGATCACCGCCGAGGCGCTGCCGCAGTTGCGCGACCGCCTGCTGCTGGCCAAGCGCATCGAGGACATCGACCTGCCCGGCCTGTCCGCCGACCGCCGGCCGATCATCGCCGGCGGCGTGCTGGTGCTGGAGGCGGCATTCCAGGCCCTGGGCCTGCAACGGCTGATGGTGAGCAAGGCGGCCATGCGCGAAGGCATCCTCTACGACATGCTCGGCCGCGGCGGCGAGAACGATCCGCGCGAAACCGCGATCGCCGCGCTCACCCAGCGCTACGGCATCGACGAAGCGCAGGCCGCGCGCGTGGAGCACACCGCGATGGCGCTGTTCGAGCAGGTCGCCGGCGACTGGGCGCTGGACGCCGACGACGCGCGCATGCTCGGCTGGGCCGCGCGCCTGCACGAACTCGGCCAGGCCATCGCGCACAGCCAGTACCACGTGCACGGTGCCTACGTGCTGGAGCACTCGGACATTGCCGGCTTCTCGCGGCAGGAGCAGCAGGTGTTGGCCACGCTGGTGCGCACGCACCGCCGCAACGTCTCCAAGACCGCGTTCGACGCGCTGCCCGACCGCCTGTTGCTCAACGCCAAGCGCAAGGCCGCGCTGCTGCGCCTGGCGGTGCTGCTGCACCGCGCGCACGAGGCCGACCCGATCCCGGCGCTGGAACTGAAGGCCGACGGCGCCAACCTGCACCTGATCCTGTCGCAGCCGTGGATCGAGTCGCGGCCGTTGCAGCGTGCCGACCTGATCGGCGAGGTCGAGGGCATGGCGGGGTTGGGGATCAATTTCCGCCCATTTGTCGCTTGAAGGCTGGGATTCGGGATTCGGGATTCGGGATTCGGGATTCGGGATTCGGGATTCGGGATTCGGGATTCGGGATTCGGGATTCGGGATTCGGGATTCGGGATTCGGGACGGCAGCATGCTGTCCGCGGTCAAATGGTGGTTGAGCGTTTTGACTACATAAAGTGCCGGATTCTGTAAGAGAACCCGCCACTCGTGAACCCGCGACACTGCTCGTGTGTTGTGTGATCGTATTCGGCCT
>NZ_NMPP01000010.1:0-44516 GCF_009192885.1 Xanthomonas sp. LMG 12462
CTGCCAGAGGATGGCGCCCAGGTCGGGGTGCTTCCAATGCTCCGCACTGCCCGGGCCGATAAAGGGCTGGCCGAAGAAGATGCAGCGCGCCAAGCGCATCTCGAACAAGGCCTGATTGGGTCCGTCGCCTTCCACGAACAGCGGCCCTTCGTGCTCCATGAAGCGGCGGATGTGCTCCCAGGTATCGAGCAGGGGCTGCACCGCGATGGCGCTGCTGGTCAGGCCCAGGCCAAACTGGCCGACCACGCGGGTGTCGCCGGGCGCGGCCAGCACGATCATCTGCAGAGCGGTGTTGTCCTGCGCGACGGTGCCGGTGAAGGTCTTGAAGCGGACGACCTGGGCGCGCACGCAGGCCCAGTCGTAGCTGAGGATCTCGTGTTGGCCGCCCCCGCCCCAGAGCGGCCATCCGCTGAAGAGACGCGTGTTGTCCTTGAAGACATGGACCTTGCCGGCGTTGCGGTCGAACAGGGTGGGTGCGCAGCGGTAGCCGATGAGGTCGAAGCGGAGCATGAAGTAGACGAACACCGATAGGACTGAAGTGCCGACCAAGGCAGGAGTGAAGGCATTGGCATCACCAAGTGCGCTTGCAAGCATCAGGGTCAATGGCAAACCTATAGCGACGGCGCCAAAGCCAAGATACCCCACAAGCAAAGTCATCATGCTGCCGTACGCCAGCCCATGCGGAAACGCCTCGATGACCGCGCCGCCGCTGTTGGGCGATCGGCTGGCCGGTACGCTGTGTGGCGGCAAGAGCACCGCCCCGGCGCCGATGCCCCTGAACACCTCGTTGTCGTGCAGCTTGAAGAATTCGTCGCAGGCCGCCTGGCCGAGCCACTCGAGATCGGCCAAGCCCAGTGGCCGGCCCGATGCCGATGGCTTGAGTCCGGAGACAGGGTGCTTGTCGTTCTTGGTTCGGGCCATGGCCAGGGTTTATTCACGATGAGCGTGTGGAGCCCGCGGCTGACGCACTCGAAGGCAGCGGCGCAGCGGTCCGCGCTGCGCGGTCCGGCACCACATGGCGCCAAGCAGAACTGGCGTCAGAGCCAACTTTAAATTGCCTTGCATACAATAAAAATGCACTCCGACCCCTGTTTCCCCCTGTTTCCTGCAACTTGTAGAAATGTAGAAATGGAGTCAGAGCGCACTTTTTAGATCGCCGATCACGGAGAAAGTGCACTCTGACCACATTACTTTGTTTTGACCATTACTTTGCCCCATATTACTTGAAAAGTGTACTCTGACCCCTGTTTTGGTCACATGTTGTCAGATTCGCTCTTGATCGAGCCTGACCCCCATTTTTTCGGAACAGGATCAGGTTCTAAGGACCTATGCGCAAGAGCTATTTCCCAGTTCCTGCAGTATCCCTTCTCATCGGCGCAAGCGTCAAATAGCGATACCGCAAATGAGAAAGTAATAACTGCGGTTGTTAGATAGACACCGAACATGCTGAGACGCGGAGCTGCCACATCTCTGGAAACGCGGCGGAGACAAACGATGAGAAGGGCAAAGCATAGTATTGAGACCTGTGCTAGAAGTCCCTTCAGTAAAAGTTCTCCAAAGCCCCCTGGGCCGTCGCCATGAATAACGGAGACCTGTCGGAGTACAACCACCAGGAAAAGCGCGGTGATAGCTAAAATAATTCTTGATATGGCTTTCATCAGGGTCTGTCTGAAGTCTCAACACAAACCTAGCATCTGAACTAAGCCGCGCCGCGGAGAGCTGGAAAAACTGGGGTCAGAGTGAAATTCAAAGCTATCGTACACAATGAAGTGCACTCTGACCCCTATTTTCCGCTCGTTTGAACTAAGCCGCGTCGCGAGGCGAGATAGAAAAGTACACCCTGACCCCTGTTTTCGCAGCATTTCTACTCCAGAACTGGGGTCAGAGCTAACTTTAAGTGGCCTTGCATACAAGAAAAATGCACTCTGACCGCTGTTTTCGACGCGGCCAAGCGCGCTTTTAGACGTCTGGCCAAGTAGCCCAATCATTGAGGTGATGCGAAAGATTTAAGGTTTTCGAAGCCCACACCTGCCCAGCTTTGGCGCCGGCACTGAAATATGTAACTGCAATAACATAGTTTGCACCAGATTGCTTTCCAAGTTGGCCCGCCGCCAGATAGTTGTTGAGGACTTGGCGGTGAACGATTAGATACTTCCACCCATTGTTGACACGCATAACCAGCGCAAATACTACATCCGGCTGCAGCGCATTCTGGATTTGAGACAGCTTAATATTGAACTGGAATCTTGCTGAATCTTTTTGTTCGGTCGGCCTTGACGTTTTAACTTGAAGCCTCCATGCATGACCATTTTTATGATTCATAACCCAAGCATCATCACCCTGATCAATCTCGGGAATCGATACGTTATAGCCCCGATAGGCAAACTCTGACATGAGTGCAAGCTGCCCTGCAGACCCGGTATGTTGCTTTGACGGCATGAAATACCCCTCTATTTAGATTGGGCCTAACGCCTGAATTAAGCCGCGCCGCGAAACGGCGTCGGCTTGAATGAATTGTTAGGCGGCACTTTGCAATGCATAACGAACCGCCCAATAAAGAATGTACGAAAGCCCTACCAGCGAAAGGACGACGCTGGAGTAGCGCATCAGTTTGTTGGGGCGCGGTGCCGGAATTGCCTGAACAATCTCCGCCAGTCCGTCATCACTCTTGGAAGGCCATGAAACTTGATTCCATACGGTTGGCTCCTGATATAAGTACGAGATCGTGACCTGCTCTTTGGGCGCGAGAGTCGGAATCAGGATCTGAAAAGTTCCGGAGGGACTGAGTTCAAAGCTGTAGTACATTGGGGGATTGACTTGAACGCTTACGCTGGTCAAAGGTACCCCGTGTGGGACACGTACATTAGCCGCCGACTTTTTGCCGGCGTTTTGAAGCACGACGCTATGCATGTGCGTCTGCGGTGCGTTGTTGTTGGGAAAGGCTGCTACGTGACCAATATATGTCACTAAGCGCGATTTGCCCTCCAAGTAATGCTTGATGAGCGCCGCGACAATTAGCGACAAGATCGGTGCGGCGATCTTCGCTATTAGATCAATGTCCATGAACTCACTGTGCCGCCTAGCGCTTGAATTAAGCCGACCCGCGAAGCGGGTTCGGTTTGAATGAATTGTTAGGCGGCGTGCCTATCAACTCAATCCCCATTGGTGTTTGTTCTTACGTTGAGTTTCCAGCGAATAGCGCCTTGACCGGCTTGGTGCTGGTGATGGTTTTGCGGAGGAAATGGGTCATCCTTGTTGGATGTAATTTCTCTCTTGCAACCCAGGCAACGGTAAATGCCAGAGACGGGGACGTCATCGCCCGGGTCATAAATGGTGGTCCACCAAGTCTTGTTTCCATCGCTTTGAACTAGTACCGAACTGTTGATATGCCACGACATTTTTCTCTCCTTGTAGAAACATAAACAACACTGGCTAGGATACTTAGTCAGCCGCCTATCGCCTGAATTAAGCCGAGTCGCGGGGCGGGTTCGGCTTGAATGACTTGTTAGGTTGCTCCCACCTACACGTTAGCGACGAGCAACGATATCCTCTGGAAGAGCACTGCTGTAGCTGCAGCCGCTGCCCCAGTCGATTCCAAAACAGCAGAACTGGGGTCAGAGTGCACTTCTAGTGGTCCGGACATGGAAAAAATTGCACTCTGACCTCTGGTTTTCTATGAGATATCCTTGCTGTGTAATCTAGTCTAATGCTGGAAATAGCTGAGCCGCGAAGCGGCGTCGGCTTGAGCTGCTCATTTTTCAATATGTTCGATTGATTCCGCCTCGAACTCTGAGATCACCTTAGTCTCAATCCCAAGCTGGAATCTTGGTCTACCAGTAAAGGCGAACCTAGGGTTCTCCTCGGGATGGTACCTGACCGTATCAAAATCTTCATCCCTGAGGAAAATGCTGACTGATTTGCCGCCAGATCGGCGAATTGCGACAATTTTTGATGCTGGATATAGCTTATACACCCTTCCCTTGATCTGCTGCTTCCGACCAAGATAAACCTCGCCCTTCAAGCTGCTCAGGTACTCTTTGGTTTTGGGGGTAAATGCGGCAATTGTTTCGTGTCCAAGCTTCGGCGCCCCAATCGATATCGATTCGACACCCCCAGATGCGTCTACGCGATTTGCTATGTTTACTACCTCAGCGTAAATGGAACCGATGAACACTTGCTTGTCTTGATCTTTTTCTTTTTTTGCGTATTCGATCACTTTTTCCGTGTAGTACCCGATCAGTCCAGAAGCGACGTAATCTGCCAACTGCTTAAGGCTCGCCTGCACCATGGGATCCGTAAGTATTGGGATAAGCGCAAACGCATCTGAGCTACGCTTTCTCTCCCCAAGCTGAAGGGCAAGAAGTGGCCTTTCATCTTTGTTCGGAAATGCTCCCTTTTCAAGGCGCTCGTTCCGAGCAAGGTATGCTTTATGAATTATGCGTTGCATAGCCAGTAATGTTTGTGCAAGATCGTAAATGCTGACGCCGTGCTTTTTTAGGTCTTTGCCGATGAAGCGGACTGTGAATAGCCCGTTCTCGTACTTCTCTCTATCAATTGCCATGTCTCCCCCATGAGCAACTAGAACTAGTGTTAAGCAGCGCCCCATAAAATGGCGTCAGGATAGAACTTGGATCAGAACGAGCTTTCAATGAGGTCGCGAACAAGGAAGTGTAATATAACCCCCTATTATACCCCGCCACTTTTTTCAGCCATTTAACCTCCATGTCAATTTGCGAAAAATGTTAATTTCAACCTTAACGCCTGAATTAAATCACGCGACGGGGAGATGTCGGCTTGAACGATTTTCAAGTTAACGCTTTTTGCAGTGGTTCACCGTTCAACCAGATCCGATGGAAGTCCGTTCCCCAGACCATCAATGTTCTAGCACGACGTCACACTTTTTGGGGAGACAAGTGCAACCGTCGGTCGGGAGGACTCTCAGGCGAAGGCACCCTCTACGCGAGGGCGCGTCGTTGACGTACGCGCTAACTAACTCAGGGCACATCCACCACATTATTCCGCTGGGTCAGTTCCGCCACATCGCCCTCGGTGACGACACGCACCCGCCCTCCCTTGGCGCTCTTTCCACCCGGCACCACCAACCGCACCAGAGCCGTCTTCGGCTCCAAATCCCGCGGCGCCCCCAACGCAGGAAACGCCGCCCGCGCCAGTTCTCGGCCACGCGCGTCTTCCAACACCACGAACCCCGCCGGCGCATCCACATGCCCCAGGCTGTGCACGGTGACTTCGATGGCATCCGCGGTCACCCGCACATCCCCCCGCCCAATCCCCAGATCCGGCCGGAGCTCGACCGGCACCGCAGCCGGCGCGACCAACTCGAACTCCATCACCACCGTCTGCCCTGCCGGGAACTCCACATCCACCGCCCCGCTCTTCTCGAACGCGAATTCACGGGTGGCGGCCTTGCCATCGATCTTCCCGTCGCCATCGCGATCCACGCCCGCGCGCATGCGCCACTGCCCAGCCGCGACATTCCAGCCGGTCATCTGTGCGCGCTGCGCCTTGCCGCTGGTGTTGTAGCCGATGACGGTGAAGCGATCCTGCCGCGGCTTCGGCAGCAGCAGCGCCACCTGCACCGCGCCTTCGGGATCGGCGAAGCGCCAGCTGACGGTGTGGCCTGGGTAGGTCTGGTTGCGCTTGAGGGCGACGCCGCCGAGGCGGGCGCGCTGCAGGTTCACGGTCGGCGATTCGACGCGGTCGCTCCACCAATGGCCTTCGGTGTTCATGTAGAAGGTCTGCAGCTTGTCGCGGGTCTCGGCGCGGTACAGGGTTTCCAGCCAGCGCGGGTCGCCACTCTGTTCCCAGGCGACGTGGTGGGCGAAGTCCGGGGCGTCGTCGGGGTCGGCGTCGGCCGCCGCCTTGGCCAGGCTGGCGCCCCAGCTGTCGCGCTTGCCGAGCACGTCGAGGAAGTTCTCGTTGAGCAGGGACAGGCCGCCGGGCCCGGCCTTCGCAACGCGGTAGTCGATGGGCTGGAGATAGCGCGCATCGCCGGTCCAGCGGTAGGCGGCCCAGAAGGTGTGCAGGGTGTCGGGGCCGCCGCTGCCGTCGAACAGGCTGCCGCCGCGGGTCTTGCCGGTGGCCCAGTTGATCTCGTTGGGCAGCGCCCACTGGCCCTTGGCGTCGGTGTAGGCGTGGGCCAGGTAGCCGTCGGCCAGGCCGGTGACGATGCGGCGGCTGTTGGGGTCGGCGTTGTAGCCGCCCAGCAGCAGCGCCGGGTGCAGGATCGGGAACGAATAGGGTTTTTGCCACTGCCAGTTCGGTTCGCGGTAGACCTTGCGCCCGCCGAACCAGTTGCTGGCGAACAGCAGGTGGCCCTGCGGGTTGACCTGGATGATGTTGTCGAACGCCTTCACCGTGCGCATCAGCCGCTCCACCGTCAGCGGGTCGCCCCAGTTGAGGTAGAGCATTTCGCTGTTGATGTTGATGCCGTCCTCGTAGGAATGCAGTTCGTCGGTCTCGATGGTGGAGAGGCCGTCGGTGAACATGCCGTTGCGGTAGTTGGCGTCGGACAGGGAGGTGAGCGAGGCGTTGAGCTTGTCCGGATCCACGCCCATCAGGGCGACGCCGGGCCATTGCTGGGTGAGGTCGGAATCGTCGGAGATGCCGCCGCCGAAGTCGCCGTAGTCGACCTGGCGTTCGTCGATCCACCAGTTGATGTAGCGGCGCGTGGCCTTGAGGTCTTCCAGCTGCCAGAACGCCCAGCCCGGCACACCCTTGGGCGGCTGCGGCAGTTGCACCGGCAGCGGGCCCTGGTTGCCGTAGCTGATGTCGGCCCAGTACTGGCGGCCCAGCGCGTTGTCCGGGTCCACCCGCAGCAGGTCGTGGATGTCGGCATCCAGGCGCGCGTACAGGCGCTGGCGCTTGGAAGTGGTGTGTTCCTCGACCAGGAAGCCCCAGTTGTCCTTGACCTGGTTGAAGCGGTCGGCGATGTGCTCGACCTTGGCCTGCTCGCGCGGCTTGAACAGCAGGCGGATCTGCGCACCGTCCAGCGCGCGCGCGTCGAAGCCGGGCGCGGCCGAGGCGATGCTGAGCATCAGGCTGTCGTCGGTCAGGATGCGGTCGCGCAGGTCCAGCCACAGCGTGCGCGCCTGCCCGGGCGCGACCGAGACCGACACGTCGAGCATGTCGCGGCCGGGCCAGATCGGATCCTTGACGCGGAGGTTGAGCGGGATCAGGCCGTTGTGCGTGGCTGGCAGCTGCAGCGCCGGCAGGTCGATGGCGATGCCGTCCAGGCCATCGTGCATGTTCTCCCAGCCATAGGACCAACTGCGCATCAGCGGCTGCGCGGCCGGTGCGTCGCCGAGGTTGGACGGAATGAGCACGTGGACGATGGGCAGCGGCGGCGTCGCGGTCTTTTCGTCGGCACGCTTGCGCGAGGGCGCCTTGGTCGGCAGCGCGACCACGGTGCTGCGCTCGTCCGGCGGGTAGCGCCCGGCGATGTAGGCGCGCAGCGCGGCGAGGTTGGCGTAGTCCGGGGCGATGTCGCTGCGCACGGTGTAGCGCAGCGTGGCGCTGGGGTGGGCCGGCTCGGCCCCGGCGCCGACGTCGTAGGCCCAGATCTCCTGGATCGGGGTTTCCTGGGCGACGTTGGTGAAGCGCAGATGGCCGCCGCGGCGGCGCTCGAATTGGTCGACGCTGCGCACGGTGCCCTGGGCGCGCGCGAACAGCGGCGTGGGCGTCGCACCATCGGCGGCATAGGTGGCCTGGCCATAGGCGGCGCCGCGCAGTTCGATGCGGTTGAACGGTTCGTCGGGCAGGGCCAGGTCCAGCGCCTTGCCGCCTTCGACGTAGACGTTCCAGTCGGGCAACTGGAAGTAGTCGTTGCGGCCGGGCAAGCGCGAGCGGTTATAGACGCCGGGCCAGGTGGTCTCGGCGATGCCGTCGGTCGCCTTCCACATCCATTCCTTGAGGTCCTTGGCGTCGGCGAACTCGACCTTGCGGATGCGCGTGGACGGGGCATCCAGCGCCGGCGGTGCGCGGCCGTGGTCCCAGCCGAAGCGGTGCAGCCAGGCGTTGCGCGCAGCGCTGTCGCGCACGGTCTCGGCGCTGCGCGGTTCCTGCTGCCGGGCCAGCGCGGCGACGCCCGCGGCGTCGAGCATGCGGTCGTAGACGCGGATCTCGTCGAAATCGCTGCCGCGCAGGAAGTTGTAGCGGCTCTGCACCTGGTGCGGCGCCAGCACGCGTGCGGCCAGGCCGAGCTGGTCGAGCGCGGCATCGAAGTCGAGCGAGCCGCCGTCGGCGCAGGCCTGCGTGCAGTCCACGCGTGCGGCTTCCTTGCCGTCCACGTACAGGCGCACGCCGCGGGTCTCGTCCCAGGCGAAGGCCAGGTGGGTCCAGGCGCTGGGTGCGGGGAACTTGTCCAGCTTGAAGGAGACGCGGGTGCGGGCCAGGTTGGCGTCGGTCACGAAGGCATCGAAGCCGTGGCCGTTCCAGTCGATGCGCAGCCAGGCCATGTCCCAGCTGGTGTGGTCGGCGTAGCCGACGCGGAAGATCACGAACGGCGCTTCGCCCACCGGGTAGCGCGAGCGCCAGAAGAACGACAGCGTGCCGCGCTGGGTGTAGAGGTTGCCGGGAGCGTTCCAGGACAGCACACCGTCGTCGGCCCATTCGATGGCCTGCCCGGACACGCCGGTCGGTACCAGGGCGATCTTGTCGCGGAAGTTGGGTTGGGGGTCGCCATGGGCGACGTCGGCGTCCAGGCCTCTGTCGGCGGAGACGCGGAACAGCAGTTCGGGGGTGGCGGCTGCGGCGATCGCTGGCAACGCGAGGGCACAGAGCAGGGCGAGGCGGTGTGAGATGCGACCTGGGCTCTGCGATTTGGCGGCGTATGCAGTAGAGCCTTGCTTTGCCGAAGTGGATAGGAACCGCGCGTCGCGGCTGAAGCCGCTCCCACATGTGCGTTGCTGCACTGTGGGAGCGGCTTCAACTACGACGCACGATGCCGGCACATCCTGTGGCAATCGCGACGAGCCGATGGACGCAAGCAGGTGCACCGCCTTCGCCTTCAGGCGACGCCACACCCCAGGACCGATCGCCGACACACCACCGCCGGCGCCCACCGCGCTGCCGCATATTGCCTGTTTCATCTCGCTCCTTTGCGATCGGCGCGCACCGTGGCGGCGCGCGTCGATCTCCCTCCCCGGCCCGCAAGTATGCGGGCAGCGGGGCGTTGCCGATGTCGCAGCGCGGCACCGGCGAACGCAGTCTTCAGAACTTGTAACGCACCCCGATCGCGTACTGCCGGCCGGTCTCGCTGTAGGTCAGCGGCAGCTGCGCGCCGGTGGCGCTGGTCTGCACCCACTCGTAGTACGGCACGTTGGTCAGGTTCGACCCTTCCAGGCTGATGTCGATCTTCTCGTCGATCTTGTAGGTCAGCTTGGCGTCCACGACATTGGTGCCACGCATGCCGTGCATGTCGAAGCCGGTTTCCGTGGCCGGCACCTGGGTCAGGTAGCCGTCGCGGTGGGTCAGCGACACGCGGCCGCTGAAGCGCTCGCCTTCGTAGAACAGCGTGGCGTTGTACGAGTTCTTGGACAGGCCGGTGAGGTCGGTGTTGAACGACAGCGCGCCGGTGCCGGTGACGTACTGGATCTTGGACTGCACGTAGGTGTAGTTCAGCTGGGTGCCGAAGTTGGCCCACTTGCCCGGCAGGAAGCTGAAGGGCTGGATGTAGTTGAACTCGGCGCCCTTCAGCTTGCCGCCCGGGGTGTTGAGCGGCACGCTGAAGACGAAGTCGTCGGTGGCCGCCGCGCCGGTGCCGTCGAGCAGGCTGACCGGCAGGCCGCTGCTGGAGTACGGGGCGATGGTGCGCGCGGTCTGCACGAAGCTGTCGATGTCCTTGTAGAACAGCGCCAGGCCGAGCATCGCGCCTTCCTGCAGGTACCACTCGAAGCCGAGGTCGGCGGTCTTGGCGCGGATCGGATCCAGGTTCGGATTGCCGCCGCTGACCGTGCGCGCGCCGCCGGCGACGGCGACGGTCACGCCCGGGGTCAGGCTGCCCAGGCCCGGTCGCGTCATCACCTTGGCGGCGCCGAAGCGGATCAGGAAGTCCGGGGTGATCTCGGCGACCAGGTTCAGCGACGGCAGGGTGTCGTGGTAGTCGCGCTCGACCGTGGTGTTGATCAGGTTCGAGCCGACCAGGGCGTAGCCGGTGGAAGACTGGTTGGTCTTCACGTAGCGCACGCCGATGTTGCCGGAGAACGGGATCGCGCCGATGTCGAAGGCGAAGTCGCCCATCAACCAGGCGCCGCGGTCCTTCTCTTCCACGCTGCGGGTGTTGACCGCGCGCTCGGTCAGCGTCCAGGTGCCGGTGCCGCTGTAGATGCCCAGCGCATCGGCGATGCCGTTGAGGTCGGGCACCGCCCAGTTCGACGGCGTGCCCTCGATGCCCTTGAGCCCGGCCAGCGTCACCAGGTCGACCGGCACGATGCGGTTGCCGGTGGCGAAGGTCGGCACGCTGGTCTCGGACGCGCGACGGAACTCCTTGGTGTCGAAGCCGTAGTTCTTGGCCAGCACGCCGCCCTTGAGGGTGAAGTTGGTGCCCAGGTTCCACTCGAAGTTCAGCGAGCCGGTGTCGAAGCTGTTGTTGGCCGACTGCGGACGCATGCGCACTTCGGCCAGGGTCCAGCCATTGGCGGCGGTCGGGTCGATGCCGTAGTTGAACACCGGCGAGGTGTAGCTGTTGCGGTAGTCGTAGCTGTAACCGGCAACGTTGTTCTTGTCCATGATCACCGTGGTCTGGATCGGGTTCCGGTGCTTGGAACTGGAGGTGCCGATCTCGCCGGTGATCTTGAAGGTGTCGCTGAAACGGTGCTCGCCGTTGAGGGTGAGCTGCTTGAAGACCGTGTTCCACTCGTCGTGGCGGTTCTCCGAGCGGATGTCGGTGTTGTCGAAGCGGCCGTACAGCAGCGCACCGGAGGCCGGGTCGACGTAGCCGTCGCGCACGATCATGTCCGGCTTGCCGTTCTGCGAGCGGCCGCGACTGAAGCTGATCGCCTCGATGTAGTGCTCGTCGCGCTTGGCATCGATCTTCGAGTACAGGCCGTCCAGCGAGAACTCGGTGCTGTCGTTGGGCTTCCACTGCAGCGAGCCGGTCACGCCCAGGCGGTTCTGCTCGTGCTCCATCTGCGTGTAGCGCGGGATGCGCGGGCTGAACACGTTGGCGCTGTTGGCGGCGGCGAACGGCGAGGTGGGTCTGTAGCCGTTGTTGCTCGGGCCGTTGGCCCAGCGCGTGGTGCCGCTGCCTTCCTCGAGCACCTGGCGCTCGGAATAGGCCACCGACATCAGCGCACCGAAGGTGCCGTCGGCCCAGGTGTTGGCGACCAGTGCGGCGATGCGCGGATCGGCCTTCTGCGACATGCCGTTGTAGGTGGCCTGGCCGTTGGCGGCGAAGGTGAAGCCGTCGTAGTCGAACGGCCGCGCGGTGCGCAGGTCGACCGTGGCGCCCAGCGAGCCTTCCTCGACGTCGGCCGAGGCGGTCTTGCGCACCACCATCTGGGTGAACAGGTCCGAGGCGAACACGTTGAAGTCGAAGCCGCGGCCGCGGTTGGTGCCGCCGCTCTGATCACTGGCACCGACCGTGGTCAGCGCTTCCATGCCGTTGATGCGCACGCGGGTGAAGTCCGGGCCGAGGCCGCGCACGGAGATGTTGCGGCCTTCGCCGGCGTCGCGGGTGATGACCACGCCGGGGATGCGCTGCAGCGATTCGGCCAGGTTGGTGTCCGGGAACTTGCCCACGTCCTCGGCGACGATGGCGTCGACCATGCCCTTTTCGGCGCGCTTGATGTCCAGCGCCTTCTCCACGCTGGCGCGGTAACCGGTGACGACGACGGTGTCGAGCTCGGTGGTGGCATCGGCCGAGGCCGCGGCGGGCGGCGCGGACGCCGGCGCTTCCTGTGCCTGCAGGGCACCGGCCTGCAGGGCCAGGCCGATCGACAGCGCGAGCAAGGTAACCGGTGTCTTCCGGCGTTCGGTACGTGATTGCATGTCCTCCCCTCCCAAGGGTTACATGACGGCGTGGAACTGCGGGCGTTGTCGCAAATGACACCGCTGGTCAAAACCAACGTTAACAGTTGCGAAACATCCCGGCATCTTGCAGCGCAACAGAGTACCCGGCGACCCGAGGGTCTTTTCAGTCAATGAGATAGCGCAGGATCGCGACGTCGGCCAGTGCCGAAGCGCCTGCTGCCGCACAAAAATGACACCGCTAGTCACTTTTTCTGGTCGGCGTTTGCATTTCGCGGCATGCTTGGCGTCCCTTCGGCTGCCGGACCCGCTTGCCATGACCGTTTCCCGCATCGTCTGCTTCGGCGAACTGTTGCTGCGCCTGGGCGCGCCCGGCCACGAACGGCTGCTGCAGACGCCGCGGCTGCAGGTGCAGGTGGGCGGTGCCGAGGCCAACGTGGGCGTGGCGCTGGCGCATTTCGGCCACGCCGTCTCGGTGGTCAGCGTGCTGCCGGACAACCCGCTGGGCCAGGCCGCGGCCGGCGAACTGCGCCGGCATGGCGTGGACACCAGCGGGGTGCGCTTCGTGCCCGGGCGCATGGGCCTGTACTTCCTCAGCACCGGCGCCGGGCACCGCCCCAGCGAGGTCACCTACGACCGCGCCGGCTCGGCCTTCGCGCTGGATGCGGGCGACCGGCACGACTGGCCGGCGCTGCTGCGGGGCGCGCAGTGGCTGCACCTGTCCGGGGTGACCCCGGCGCTGGGCGAACGCGGCGCGGCCGCGGCGCTGGCGGCCGCGCAGGCGGCACGCGCGGCCGGGGTGCAGGTGTCGTTCGACGGCAACTACCGCCCCAAGCTATGGGAGGCCTGGAACGGCGATGCGCCGGGCATCCTGCGCCAGCTGCTGGCGCAGGCGGACGTGCTGTTCGCCGACCACCGCGACCTGGAGGTGGTGCTGGGCCACCGCTACCCGCAGGACAGCGTGCAGGCGCGGGTGGAAGCGGGCGCGCGCGACGCCTTCGCCGCGTTCCCGCAGCTGCAGGCGATGGCCTGCACCCAGCGCGTGGCGCACAGCGTGGACCGGCACAGCCTGGGCGCGATGCTGCTGCGCCGCGACGGCAGCGTCGCGCAGGCACCGGCCGAGGAGCTGAGCGGCATCGTCGACCGCATCGGCGGCGGCGACGCCTTCGCCGCCGGCGTGCTGCACGGGCTGAGCCGTGGCTGGGACGACACCGCCACGATCCGCTTCGGCCTGGCCGCCGGCTGCCTCAAGCACACGCTGCCGGGCGACGTGCTGGCGCTGAGCGAGGCCGAGGTGCAGGCGTGTGTGGGGGCGACGCGGTTCGATGTGAGGCGGTGAAGCCGGGAGTGGGGAATGGGGAGTGGGGAATCGTAGAAGCGCTGGCGCTGCGGGGTTTGCGTGCGGATTGGCGTTGCGCTGTGGCGGGGTTTTTGTCGTGGGGGTGCTGGCAATTCCAGCACCACGGCTTCGATTGTCGCGGCTGAAGCCTCTCCTACAGCAGATATCGCGGGGATGGATGAGGTCTTTGTGGGAGGGACTTCAGTCCCGACGCGATTCGGTCGGCGTGCCGCCACCGCTGCCTCGCCGTCAGCGCAAAAGAAAACGGCCGACATCGCTGCCGGCCGCATGCTCTGTCCTGGATCCGGGATCAACACGACGCCCGAATCCCCACTCCCGACTCCCCGCTCCTCAGAGCTCCACGCAATCGAACTTGACGTCGGGATCGACCTCGGCGTCGTAGTCCACGTCCTTGCGCTCGAAGCCGAACAGCTTGAGGAACTCGTGCTTGTAGCCGGCGTAGTCGGTGAGCTGGAACAGGTTCTCGGTGGTCACCTGCGGCCACAGCGCCTTGCAGGCATCCTGCACGTCGTCGCGCAGTTCCCAGTCGTCCAGGCGCAAGCGGTTCTCGTCGTCGGTGGCGGCCGGCTGGCCGTCCTCGCGGTACAGGCGTTCGCGGAACAGACGGTCGGCCTGTTCGATGGTGCCTTCGTGCAGGCCCTTTTCCTTCATGATCTTGTAGACCATGGAGATGTACAGCGGCATCACCGGGATCGCCGCGCTGGCCTGGGTCACCACCGATTTCAGCACCGCCACATTGGCCGCGCCGCCGTGTTGTTGCAGGCGCGCGTGCAGGCGCTGCGCGGTCTGGTCGAGGTCGACCTTGGCCTTGCCCAGCGCGCCGTGCCAGTAGATCGGCCAGGTGATCTCGGTGCCGATGTAGCTGAAGGCGACGGTGCGCGCGCCCGGGGCGAGCACGCCGGCGGCGTCCAGCGCGTCGATCCACAGTTCCCAGTCCTGGCCGCCCATCACGGTGACGGTGTCTTCGATCTCCTGCTCGGTGGCCGGCTCGATCGAGGCCTCGATGATGGCGTCCTTGTTGGTGTCGATGGCGGTGGCGGTGTAGGTCTGGCCGATCGGCTTGAGCGCCGAGCGCTTCACTTCGCCGGTGCCCGGCAGCTTGCGCACCGGCGAGGCCAGCGAATACACCACCAGGTCGACCTGGCCGCCCATGTCCTGCTTGATCAGTTCGATGACCTTGGCGCGCGCCTCGTCGGAGAACGCGTCGCCGTTGATCGACTTGCTGTACAGGCCGGCGGCCTTGGCCTGCTTGTCGAAGGCGGCGGCGTTGTACCAGCCGGCGGTGCCGGCCTTCTTCTCGCTGCCGGGCTTTTCGAAGAACACGCCGAGGGTGGCGGCGCCGAAGCCGAACGCGGCGGTGATGCGCGAGGCCAGGCCGTAGCCGCTGGACGCGCCGATCACCAGCACGTTCTTTGGCCCGTCGTGGCGCACGCCGCGCGCGCGCGTGGCGGCGATCTGCTCGAGCACGTTGCGCTCGCAGCCGAGCGGATGCGTGGTGGTGCAGATGAAACCGCGGACTTTCGGATGGATGATCAACGTGAATTCCTCGTCGGCACAATGCCCGCGGCATCTTAATGTCTGCGGCGGGTGTGCAGAAGTCCCGGTGTTAGCACACGGCGGGGTATGGAGCGTACTGCGGGCGTGCGCGCGCGTTCGGATGGGTCGCGTCGCGACTGAGGTCGCTCCCACAGGGGCGGCGTCGTGGCGGCGGATGTCGTGCTGGCTGGAGGGAAACAGCTGATCGGCGAGCCGCAATCGCGCCATCGGTTGTCGCGGCTGAAGCCGCTCCTGCGGCAGGCCGCGGCACGGCACGGTGGCACCGTTGTTGAAGGGGCTTCAGTCGCGACGTGCTGCCGGTGGCCGCCGCGGCGCTGCCGCTTGTGCGCGCTCAGATGATGCGCAAGGTGATCGCCTTGAGCACGGCGCGGGTGCGGTCGCGGGTGCCGAGCTTGTCGAGGATGGTGGAGACGTAGTTCTTCACCGTACCCTCGGCCAGGAACAGGCTGCGCGCGATCTCCTTGTTGGAGTAGCCGCCGGCGAGCAGGCGCAGGATCGCCACTTCGCGTTCGTTGAAGGTGTCGCGCGGTGCGTCCTCGTCGCGGTAGCGGTAGCGCGCGCGCACCGGGTCGGTGCTGACCGGCTGCAGCAGGGTCTCGCCGGCGGCCACGCGCGCGATCGCCTCGCGCAGGTCCTCCGGTGCGGCGTCCTTGAGCAGGAAGCCCTGCGCGCCGGCGGCGGTGGCGCGCAGCAGCAGATCGGATTCGTCGAAGGTGGTGAGCAGCAGCACCGGCGTGCGGTCGCCGCGCGCGCGCAACTGCTGCAGCGCCTGGATGCCGTCCATGCCGGGCATGCGGATGTCGCTGAGCACCACGTCCACCGGCGTGGCCGCCACCACGTCGAGCAAGGCCTGGCCGTCGTCGGCCTCGCAGGCGACGACGATGCCCTGGGTCTGCAACAGCGCGCGCAGGCCGGCGCGCACCAGCACCTGATCGTCGGCCAGGGCGATCCGCAGCGCGCTCACAGCGGCAGCCTCGCGCTCAGCTGCATGCCGCCGAGCGGCGTGCGGCCCAGTTCCAGGCGCCCATGCAGCGCTGCCAGACGCTCGCGCATGCCGGCGATGCCGTTGCCCTCGCGGATGCGCTCGGCGCGGTGGCCGTCGTCCTCGATGTCCAGGCACAGCTGCTGCCGCTCCTGGCCCAGGCGCACCCGCACATGCGCCGCGTCGGCATGCCGGGCGGCGTTGGTCAGCGCTTCCTGCACCAGCCGCAGCAGGGTCTCGGCCAGATGCGGATCGGTGATGCGCAGCGCCGGATCGATCTGCAGCTGCAGTTGCGGCCGCGGGAACGGCGCGGCCAGGGCACACAGCGCGGTCTCCAGGTCCACCCCGCGGTCGTCGCGCAGCGACTGCACCACTGCGCGGATGTCGGCCAGCAGTTCGCCGGACAGCCGCTCCACCGTCGCCACCTCCGGGCGTTGCGCCAGCGCCGGATCGGCCAGCAACAGGCGCAACTGGATGCGCAGGGCGGTGAGCTTGTGCCCGGCCACGTCGTGCAGTTCGCGCGCCAGGCGCAGGCGCTCGGCATCGCGGGTGCTGTCGGCGAGCAGCGCACGGGTGGCCAGCAGGTCGGCGTTGACCCGCGCCAGCGCCTCGCGCGCCAACTCGGCAGTGCGCGCGTAGTGCGCGCTGAGGCCGGCGAAGGCGTGGAAGCCGGCGTAGATCAGCGTGGTCAGCAGCGGATGCCTGATGCCGGCGGCGGACAGCGCCAGGAACGTACCCAGGTTGGCCAGCAGCGCCAGCGCCAGCACTGGGCGCGGCGGCCACTGCAGCGCCACCTGCGCGACCACCACCACCAGCAGCACCGGCGCGGTGCCGACGTGCGGCTCCAGCCAGACCAGGGCCATCGCCGCGGCTGCCTCGACCCACAGCGCGACATCGCGCCAGCGCCCGGGCAGGTAGTGCGCGCCGAGCAGCGGCAGCAGGAACAGCGCCGCCGCAGTCCAGCGCCAGGCCACCAGCGCATGCGGCGCGAACTGGAACGACCACAGCACGGTGGCCACGGTCAGCAACCCGGCCAGGCGCTTGGGTTCGATCAGATCGCGCAGGAATCGAGTCATGCGACGGATGCTGACCGCGTGCCGACGCCGCGGCAATGGGGCAGGCGCAGAAAGTGACTTCCGGCAGGCGGACGGCATGACCAGCGGCCACTGCCGCGCCACCCCGATGGCGCCACACTGCGTCCATGCCCTGCCGGGTGCCGGACGATCGGCACGCAGGACGGGCCCGGTTCATCCACCCTGCCACGCAATGCGTGGTGCACGCCGCCATGAGGAACACCGTCATGCTCCTGACCCTGCGCCATCCGGATCTGCTGTTCATGCTGCTCGGCCTGGGCTGGGGCGCCTACGAGATGCTGCTCAGCCGCCGCCGTCGCGCCGCCGATGGCGGTGCGCGCGACCAGGGCACGCTGCGCCTGCTGTGGCGCGTGCTGTACGGCGCGGTGGCGCTGGGCGCGCTGCTGTCGCTGCTCGGCGTGTGGCGCTATGCGCCGCACTTGCGCGAACCGCTGCGCTGGTTGGCCTGCGCGCTGCTGGCCGGCGGGCTGGCGCTGCGGCTGTGGTCGATCCGGGTGCTGGCGCGCTGGTTCACCGTCGACGTGACCATCCAGGAAGGCCACCGCCTGGTCCGCCACGGGCCGTACCGCTATCTGCGGCATCCCTCGTACACCGGCGCGCTGCTGGCGTTCTACGGGCTGGCGCTGGGCATGGGCAACGTGCTGTCGCTGCTGGCGATCGTGCTGCCGGTGACCTGGGCGTTCCTGCGCCGCATCCGGGTCGAGGAGGCGATGCTGACCCAGGCCTTCCCCGAGGAGTATCCCGACTACGCCGCGCACAGCTGGCGGCTGCTGCCGTGGGTGTGGTGAGGCCGCCGCGATGGCGCTGCGCGACCTGATCCTGGCCAGCCTGCACCACCTGGCGATGCTGCTGCTGATCGCCACGCTGGTGGCGGAATGGACCCTGCTGCGTGCGCCGCTGGACCGCCACCAACTGGCGCGGCTGGTCCGCGCCGACGCCGGCTACGGGCTGGCCGCGCTGCTGATCCTGGTGGTCGGTGCCCTGCGCGTGCGCTACGGGCTCAAAGGCGCGGACTACTACCTGCACAACCCCTGGTTCTGGGCCAAGCTCGGCGCCTTCGCGACGATCGGCCTGCTCTCGCTGGTGCCGACGCTGCGCCTGCTGCGCTGGCGCCGGCAGGCGCGGCTGCAGCCGACGTGGGCGCCGGACACGGCACAGGTGCGCACGCTGCAGCGGTTGATCGGGGTGGAACTGGGCCTGTTGGCGGTGCTGGTGGTGCTGGCTGCGGCGATGGCACGTTACGGTATACTATGATTGGTATTACCAATTTTGGTGGCGCGCATCGCTGCAACCATTGACGTGGTGCGATACCAGGCGCCTAATGGCCACACCATTCGCGCTCCGCCAGTTTATTGGTATGACCAATAGTCTTAAAACTGCCGCCACCGCTGCAGCCGGCCAGTCCCCTGCCCGCCTCAGCGACCGGGTCGCCGCGCAGTTGCGCACGCTGATCGCGCAACGCGGCCTGGCGGTCGACGCGCGCCTGCCCGCCGAGCGGGCCCTCGCCGCGGAACTGGGCGTCTCGCGCCCGGTGCTGCGCGAGGCCATCGCGCAACTCGCCAGCCAGGGGCTGCTGCGGGCCCGGGTGGGCGGCGGCACCTACGTGCAACGGCCGCCGACCCCGGAAGACCAGGTGGTGGCGCCGCTGCAGCCGTTCCTGCCGTTGCTGCATGCCGACCCGGAGTACCGCTTCGACGTGCTGGAAGCGCGCCATGCGCTGGAAGGCGCCACCGCCTGGCATGCGGCGCTGCGCGCCACCGACGACGACCGCGCGCGCATCGAGGCGGCCTACGAGGCGCTGCTGCAGACCCATGCGCAGGCCGATGCGGCGGCGCAGGCGCACGCCGACGCCGATTTCCACCTGGCCATCGCCGAGGCCACCCACAACCGGGTGCTGCTGCAGGTGATGCGCGGGCTGTTCGACCTGCTGCAGGCCAACATCTCGCAGAGCCGGCAACAGCTGTTCGAATCGCCGCGCATCTTCTCCGCCCTGCTCGCCCAGCACCGCGCCCTGCGCGACGCGATCCTGGCCGGCGACCCCGAACGCGCCCGCGCCGCCGCGCACGCCCACCTGGAATTCGTGCACAGCGCGCTGCGCACCCTCGACGAGGACGATGCGCGCCGCGCCCGTGCCTCGCGCCTCCCCTCCTCTCCCTGACCGCCCTGCCCCCATGATCATTTCCGCCTCCACCGACTACCGTGCCGCCGCGCAGCGCCAGCTGCCGCCGTTCCTGTTCCACTACATCGACGGCGGCGCCTATGCCGAGCACACCCTGCGCCGCAACGTGTCCGACCTGAGCGACATCGCCCTGCGCCAGCGCGTGCTGCGCGACATGTCGGCGCTGGACCTGCACACCGAGCTGTTCGGCGAACGCCTGGCCTTGCCGGTGGCGCTGGGGCCGGTGGGCCTGACCGGCATGTACGCGCGCCGCGGCGAGGTGCAGGCGGCCAGGGCGGCGGCGGCCAAGGGCGTGCCGTTCACCCTGTCCACGGTGTCGGTGTGCCCGATCGAGGAAGTGGCGCCGGCGATCGACCGGCCGATGTGGTTCCAGCTGTACGTGCTCAAGGACCGCGGCTTCATGCGCAACGCGCTGGAGCGGGCAAAGGCCGCGGGCGTCACCACCCTGGTGTTCACCGTGGACATGCCGGTGCCGGGCGCGCGCTACCGCGACGCGCATTCGGGCATGAGCGGCCCCAACGCGCCGCTGCGGCGCATGCTGCAGGCCGTCACCCATCCGCGCTGGGCCTGGGACGTGGGCCTGCGTGGGCGCCCGCACGACCTGGGCAACATCTCCACGTACCGCGGCCATCCCACCGGGCTGGCCGACTACATCGGCTGGCTCGGCGCCAACTTCGATCCGTCGATTTCGTGGAAGGACCTAGAGTGGATCCGCGAGTTCTGGACCGGGCCGATGGTGATCAAGGGCATTCTCGATCCGGACGATGCGCGCGATGCGGTGCGGTTCGGCGCCGACGGCATCGTCGTTTCCAACCATGGCGGGCGCCAGCTCGACGGCGTGCTGTCCAGCGCGCGGGCGTTGCCGGCGATCGCCGATGCGGTGAAGGGCGAGCTGAAGATCCTGGCCGACTCCGGCGTGCGCAGCGGCCTGGACGTGGTGCGCATGCTGGCGCTGGGCGCCGACACCGTGCTGCTCGGCCGCGCCTTCGTCTACGCGCTGGCCGCCGCCGGCCAGGCCGGCGTGGAGCATCTGCTGACCCTGATCGAGAAGGAGATGCAGGTGGCGATGACCCTGACCGGCGCCAAATCGATCGCGGCGATTTCGCGCGAGTCGCTGGCGCAGGTGACGCGCGAGGGAATGGTCTCGGCGTAAAGCCGGTCGCGGCGACCCTGGCGCCCCCGCGACCGACCTGCCCTAGCCGGCCTTGCGTCGTGCCGGGGCCTTGCGCGCAGCCGGCTTGGCCTTCTTGGCCGCCGCCGGTTTGGCGCGCGTCGCCTTCTTGGCCTTGCCGGCCGCACTCTTGGCCGGCTTGTCGCTCTTCTTCGCCGCGGTCTTGCGTACCGGCACGCGCTCGTCCTGTCTGGCCGGCGTGCGCTTCTTGGCGTCCAGGCTCTTCTGCAGCAGCGACATGAAATCGACCACGTTGGTGGTGGCGTCCTCGCGCTGCGGCGCCTCGGCATCCTCGTCGACCTGGGTGGTGCCCTCCTGCGCCTTGATCCGTTTCTGGATCACCGCGTGCAGTCGCTCGCGGAACTCGTCGTGGTAGGCATCGGGGTCCCAGCGCCCGGACATCGAGTCGATCAGCTGCGCCGCCATCTCGGTTTCCTTGGCGCCGATCCGGTAGTCGGCGGCCTTGCCGCTGGGCAGCGTGTAGTCGTCCAGGTCGACCAGTTCCTGCGGGTAGCGCAGCAGGATCAGCACCAGCGCATCCTGCAGCGGCATCACCGCCGACAGATACTCGCGGGTGCGGATCACCACCCGCGCGATGCCGACCTTGCCGGTACTGCGCAGGGTCTCGCGCAGCAGCACGTAGCCCTTCTCGGCCTTCTTGCCCGGCACCAGCACGTAGGGCTTTTCGAAATAGCGCAGGTCGATCTCGGCGGCGTCGACGAAGGCCTCCACTTCCACCGTCTCGTGGCTTTCCGGTGCGGCCGAGGCGATGTCCTGCTGCTCGACCACCACGTAGTTGCCCTTGCTGTACTCGTAGGCCTTGACGATGTCCTTCCACGGCACTTCCTCGCCGGTGTCGGCGTTGACCCGCTCGAAGCGGATCGGGCGCTTGTCGCGCGCGTCGAGCATGCGGAAGTGCAGGTCGATCCGGCGTTCGCCGGACATCAGCGACACCGGCACGTTGAGCAAGCCGAAGGACAGCGTGCCGGTCCAGATCGGGCGCGGCATCAGTGCGCCTCCACGCCGGCGGCCTGCGCCGGCAGATGATCCAGCGCCTGCCAGGCATCCTCGATCACCTGCCGCGCCTGGGTCCAGTCCAGCCGCGAGTCGCCACGCATCAGGTCCCAGTGCGCGGCCAGTTCGTCCTCGGTCTCGGCGACGGACCCGCGCGGCCAGCCGCGGGCATGGGTCTGCAGGGCGAAGGCGTAGGCCGGGCACAGGTCGCGCCACGGGGTGCGGTGGCGGGCGCGGCGCTGGCGGTAGTCGGCCAGGCTGTAGCGGCGGTAGTCCGGTGCGTCGTGCGGACGCAGTACCGCACCACGGCGGCGCGGCGGCTTAGCGCTCGGCAAGGGATCCAGATGGGCGTTGAACAGCAGCGGGTCGGGGCGGTCGCTGGGGCGCATGGCAGGGCTCCGGGCGGCAACGGCGGCGGGGGGACGCGCAGCAGTAGCGCTGCCGCCGTTAGCGACCCGTGACCGATCCGTGGAGGATGCGCGATTCGCAATGGCTTCACCGCGCCGGCGGTGAACTGGACCTCCGCCATTCCCTGGAGGAACAGGACATGTCCACGCCCACCGATCCGCTGCGCCAGGCCGCTCCCGTCCCCGGCGAACAGCGCGGCAAGCGCCAGACGCAGGACCGCGAAGACCGCGGCGCCGGCGACCGCCCCGAGACCATCGTCGAACACGAACCGCGCACCGGCGAGAACCGCCCTGCCCCGCAGGACACGCCGGCGCACTCCACGCCGGACACCGCGCACGGACGGCATGCCGACGCCAACCAGGACGAAGCCCTGGAAGAGACCTTCCCCGCCAGCGATCCGGTGTCGCCGTTCGTGCCGGCGAAGGCGCCGAAGGCGTCGTAGCGCATCGAAGTCTGACGTCCTACCAGCATGGGTGTGGAAGTGACTTCAGGGCACCTCAAAAGATGTCGACTGCAACATCAGCCGCGACGAGCGACATCATCGGCGCGTCCGACTGCACTGCAGTCGGGACTGAAGTCCCTCCCACAAGGAGGGGCGGAGGGCAGCGCTTCCGCTTCCATCGACACGATCGGAAACACGGTGCAGAGAAACGCGCTGCACCGCGTGCCTTCCGCCACTACACCTTCCCCGCCGCCTCCAGCGCGGCGTATTCGCTGTCGCTGAACAGCCGCGAGCGCACCAGGAAGCGCACGCCCTCGCCGTTCTCCAGGGAGAACATGCCGCCGCGGCCGGGCACGACGTCGATGATCAACTGGGTGTGCTTCCAGTAGGCGAACTGCGACGGGCTGATGTAGAACGGCGCCTCGCCGATCTCGCCCAGCAGCACGTCGCGGTCGCCGACGATGAAGTCGTCCTGCGGGTAGCACATCGGCGAGGAACCATCGCAGCAGCCGCCCGACTGGTGGAACAGCAGCGCGCCGTGCCGCGCCCGCAGCTTGGCGATCAGCTGCAGGGCCGGCAGCGTCGCCAGCACCTGCGGCGGCAGCGCGTCGGCGGGCGCGGACGCGTCCATCAGGCGGCCATGTCCAGGACGATGCGGCCTTCGATCTTGCCGGCGTGCATGCGCGCGAACACGTCGTTGACGTTGTCCAGGGTGTCGGTGGCCACGGTCGCGGCGACCTTGCCCTGCTCGGCGAATTCCAGCGATTCCTGCAGGTCCAGGCGCGTGCCGACGATCGAGCCGCGCACGGTCACGCCGTTGAGCACCATGCCGAAGATGTCCAGCGGGAACTGGCCCGGCGGCAACCCGTTGAGCGAGACGGTGCCGCCGCGACGGACCATGCCGATGGCCTGCTCGAACGCCTTCGGCGAGACTGCGGTGACCAGCGCACCATGCGCACCGCCGATTTCCTTCTTCAGGTACGCGACCGGATCGGTGGTGCGCGCATTCACCGTCACCGTCGCGCCCAGGCGCGTGGCCAGCGCCAGCTTGGCGTCGTCCACGTCCACCGCGGCCACGTTCAGGCCCATCGCCTTGGCGTACTGCACCGCCATGTGGCCGAGACCGCCGATGCCGGAGATCACCACCCAGTTGCCGGGCTTGGTGTCGGTGACCTTCAGGCCCTTGTACACGGTGACGCCGGCGCACAGGATCGGCGCGATCTCGACGAAGCCGATGTTCTTCGGCAGGTGGCCGACGTAGTTGGCATTGGCCAGCGCGTACTCGGCGAAGCCGCCGTTGACCGAGTAGCCGGTGTTCTGCTGCGCCTCGCACAGGGTTTCCCAGCCGCCCAGGCAATGCTCGCAATGGCCGCAGGCCGAGTACAGCCACGGAATGCCGACGCGATCGCCTTCCCTGAGGTGGTCCACGCCGGCACCGACCGCCACCACATGGCCCACGCCCTCGTGGCCGGGGATGAACGGCGGGTTCGGTTTCACCGGCCAGTCGCCCTCGGCCGCATGCAGGTCGGTATGGCACACGCCGCAGGCTTCGATCTTGACTAGGATGTCGCCGGCCTGCGGCCGCGGCACCGTCACTTCCTCGATCACCAATGGCTTGCCGAACTCACGCACCACGGCGGCTTTCATCGTCTTGTCCATCGCAACGCTCCTGAGAAAAACGGGTACTGTCACCATCGCGCGACCGGCGACGGAGTGCCTTGATCCAGATCAGTTCGCAGGCGGACGACGGCACGCCGGCAGCGTGCCGCCGCCCTGCCCGGCGGGTCAGAAGAAGCCCAGCGCCTTCGGCGAGTAGCTGACCAGCAGGTTCTTGGTCTGCTGGTAGTGGTCGAGCATCATCTTGTGGTTCTCGCGGCCGATGCCCGACTGCTTGTAGCCGCCGAACGCGGCATGCGCCGGATAGGCGTGGTAGCAGTTGGTCCACACCCGCCCGGCCTGGATCGCGCGGCCCATGCGGTACAGCCGCGCGGCATCGCGGCTCCACACGCCGGCGCCCAGCCCGTACAGCGTGTCGTTGGCGATCGCCAGCGCGTCCGCCTCGTCCTTGAAGGTGGTCACCGACACCACCGGGCCGAAGATCTCCTCCTGGAACACGCGCATCTTGTTGTGGCCCTTGAACACCGTCGGCTTGACGTAGAAGCCGCCGGCCAGCTCGCCATCCAGCGCGTTGCGTTCGCCGCCGATCAGCACCTCGGCGCCTTCCTGCTTGCCGATGTCGATGTAGGACAGGATCTTCTCCAACTGCTCGCTGGAGGCCTGTGCGCCGACCATGGTATTGGGATCGAGCGGATTGCCCTGCTTGATCGCCGCCACCCGCTTGAGCACCTTCTCCATGAAGCGCTCGTAGATCGATTCCTGGATCAGCGCGCGCGACGGGCAGGTGCACACCTCGCCCTGATTGAAGGCGAACAGCACGAAGCCTTCCACCGCCTTGTCGAGGAAATCGTCGTCCTCGGCCATCACGTCGGCGAAGAAGATGTTGGGCGACTTGCCACCCAGTTCCAGCGTCACCGGGATCAGGTTCTGGCTGGCGTACTGCATGATCAGCCGGCCGGTGGTGGTCTCGCCGGTGAAGGCGATCTTGGCGATGCGCGGATTGCTGGCCAGCGGCTTGCCCGCCTCCAGGCCGAAGCCGTTGACCACGTTGAGCACGCCCGGCGGCAACAGGTCGCCGATCACCTCCATCAGCACCAGGATCGAGGCCGGGGTCTGCTCGGCCGGCTTCATCACCACGCAGTTGCCGGCGGCCAGCGCTGGCGCAAGCTTCCAGCACGCCATCAGCAGCGGGAAGTTCCACGGAATGATCTGGCCGACCACGCCGAGCGGCTCGTGGAAGTGGTAGGCGATGGTGTCGTGGTCGATCTCGGAGATGCCGCCTTCCTGCGCGCGCACCGCACCGGCGAAATAGCGGAAGTGGTCCACGCACAGCGGCACGTCGGCGTTGAGCGTCTCGCGCACCGGCTTGCCGTTGTCCCAGGTCTCGGCATAGGCCAGCAGCTCCAGGTTCTGCTCGATGCGGTCGGCGATCTTCAGCAGCACGTTGCTGCGCTCGGTGCTGGAGCTCTTGCCCCAGGCGTCCTTGGCGGCGTGCGCGGCGTCCAGCGCCGCCTCGATATCCTCGGCGTTGGAGCGCGCCACCGCGGTGAATACCTTGCCGGTGATCGGCGTGCTGTTGTCGAAATACTGCCCGCTCTTCGGCTCCACCCACTTGCCGCCGATGAAGTTGCCGTAGCGCGACTTGAAGATGGACTGCGGATCGGTGGCATGCGGCTTGGCGGTGCTGACGGCGTTCATGGTGTTCTCCTTCGGCGGTCGAGAAGGACAGGGCAGGCCCGTCCGGGTAGCTGCACATGCGCAAGTCCGATGCCAGGTTTTGCGTGCTGCGCCGCGTCACCCGGTCGCACCGCGACACACCGACGCACCCCCTGCGGTTTTGCTGCGTCGCGTCACGTCTGTCGATTGCGCCGCGCCTGCGGATGTGCTGTTTATCGGAACACCCGTATCACCAGGTGTCGCAATCTGCGACAGCGGAGCCGGACATGGCGCAGCACCCTTCGCAACACCAACTCGGCCAGGCCCGGCGGGCCTTCTTCGAACGCGGCGGCGCGCCGGTCGGGCAGGTGCCCGACACCATCCTGCAGTCGTGGCAGCGCTGCCAGCGCCTGGGCCTGGCCGCTGACGCGAAGCCCGCGATCGAACCGCTGGAAGCCTCGCGCCTGCGCGCCCTGCGCGAGGCGCACGAGCGGCTGTGGCGGCTGGCACGCGCCGAACTGGAAGGCCTGGCCGGCGACGCCGCGGCCACCGGCAGCATCGTGCTGCTCACCGACGAGGCCGGCTGGATCCTCGACGCCGAAGGCAGCCCGCGCTTCCTCGACAAGGCGGGCAGGGTGGCGCTGATGCCCGGCGCATGCTGGAGCGAACCCCAGGTCGGCACCAATGCGATCGGCACGGCGATCGTCGAAAGCCGTTCGGTGGAAGTGCGTGGCGGCGAGCACTATTTCGCCCCGCACCAGATCCTCAGTTGCGCGGCGGTGCCGATCTTCGATCCGTACGGCGCCCTGGCCGGCGTGCTCGACATCTCCGGCGACGCCAGCGTGCAGCACATGCATGCGCTGGCACTAGCGCGGATGGCGGTGGCCAACATCGAACACCGCTATTTCGACGACGGCATCCCCGGCTGCGAACTGCTGCGCGTGCACCACGACCCGGCGCTGCTCGGCACGGCGCGCGAAGCGCTGCTGGCGTTCCGCAACGGCCGCCTGGTGGCCGCCAACCAGGCCGGGTTGCGGCTGTTCGGGCTGGAGCGCCACGAACTCGGCCGCGCGCCCTACGAAGCGCTGTTCGACGAGCCGCTGTCGCGGCTGCGCCAGCAGGGCAGCGTGTTCGACCTGCAGGGGCGGGCGCTGCACGGACGCATCGACAGCCCGGCCGACGATCGTCCGCGGCGGCGCCCGCAGCAGGCGCCGATCACCGTGACCGCGTCATCGCGGCCTTCGGCGGCGGCGGCGTCCGACGCGCCGCTGTTCGACGCGGCGCAGGAACTGGCGCTGGAACGCGCGCGGCGCGTGCTCGACGCGCAACTGCCGGTGCTGGTGCAGGGCGAGACCGGCACCGGCAAGGAAGTGTTCGCGCGCGAATTGCACCGGCGCAGCGCCCGCGCCGGGCGCCCGTTCGTGGCGGTCAACTGCGCGGCGCTGCCCGAGGGGCTGATCGAAGCGGAACTGTTCGGCTACGAGGATGGCGCCTTCACCGGCGCGCGCAAGCACGGCAACCCGGGCCTGCTGCGCCAGGCTGACGGCGGCGTGCTGTTCCTGGACGAGATCGGCGACATGCCGCTGGCCTTGCAGCCGCGGCTGCTGCGCGTGCTGCAGGAACGCGAACTGCTGCCGCTAGGCGGCGGCAAGCCGGTGAAGCTGGATTTCGCGCTGGTCTGTGCCACCCACCGCGACCTGGACGCGGCGATGGCCGAGCAGCGCTTCCGGCCCGATCTGTACTACCGCATCGCCCACCACTGCGTGCAGATTCCGGCACTGCGTGCGCATCCGGACCGACGCGCGCTCGTCGCCGAGCTGTGGGCGCGGCTTGGCCAGGGCAGGCGTCTGACCGAGGCGGCCCTGGCGACGCTGAGCGCCTACGCGTGGCCGGGCAATCTGCGCCAGCTGGTGGCGTGCCTGCGCACCCTGGTGGCGTTGAGCGAAGCGGATGCGCTGGTCGATACCGACGCCTTGCCGGCCTACCTGCCCGGCGTGCGCGCGGGAGAGCAGGGCAGCAACGGCGGCACCGCGATGCCGTTGCCCGATGCCGACCTCGACAGTCTCGCGCTCGGCGCCATGCGCCAGGCCCTGGATGCCTGCAACGGCAACGTCTCGCAGGCCGCACGCCGGCTCGGCATCAGCCGCAGCACGCTGTACCGGCGGCTGCAGTTGGGGACGCACTGAGGCGGCATATCGCCGGCTGCGCCTTACGCGGTCGTCGACGTCGCACGTCCCGTAGGAGCGGCTGCAGCCGCGACACGGCGTTATCGGTCATGTCAGTCGTGGCTGACGCTGCTCCTACAGCGCAGCGCGGTTTCCACCGAATCGCAGCAACGCGCGCGGCTGGAGCGCCCTTTCGCCGCGACAGCCCTCCCACAGACCCCTCGTCGGTTGGAAACCGCTCTCGCATCCACAGCCTCTTTCGCACGGAACACATCGCCCACGACTGCCGCGTCCGAACACGGCGAGCAGCGCGCGGTGCTGCCGGCGATGCTCCAGGCTCCTTCGCAACCATGGAGCTTCACATGCAACGCTTGCACGGCAAGATCGCGCTCATCACCGGCGCCAGTTCCGGCATCGGCCACGCCGCCGCGCACCTGTTCGCGCGCGAAGGCGCCTGCGTGGTGCTGGGCGCGCGCCGCGGTGCGCTGCTGCAGACGCTCGCCGCGCAGATCGAGGACGCGGGCGGCCAGGCCGCGTGGCTGGCCGGCGACGTCCGCGAGGAGGCCTATGCGCAGGCGTTGGTGGCGCTGGCGAACACGCGCTTCGGCGGGCTGGACATCGGCTTCAACAACGCCGGCACCCTGGGCACGCTGGTGCCGACCACGCAACTGCAGGCGCAGGCCTGGCGCGACGCGCTCGATACCAATCTCAGCGGCGCATTCTTCGGCGCCAAGCATCAGATTCCGGCGATGCTGGCACGCGGCGGCGGGTCGCTGATCTTCACCTCGACCTTCGTCGGCCACACCGTCGGCTTCCCGTGCACCGCCGCCTATGCCGCCAGCAAGGCCGGCCTGATCGGCCTGACCCAGGCGCTGGCAGCGGAGTTCGGGCCGCAGGCGATCCGGGTCAACGCCTTGCTGCCGGGCGGCACGCACACGCCGATGGCGGAGGCGATGAACGGCACGCCGGAAGCGCTGGCGCAGGTCGCGCAGCTGCATGCGCTCAAACGCCTGGCGCAGCCGGACGAACTGGCACGGGCCGCGCTGTTCCTGGCCTCGGACGAAGCCGCGTTCGTGACCGGCAGCGCGATGCTGGTCGACGGCGGGGTATCGATCATGCGCAGTTGACGCGGACGGCGGTCGCGATGTCGCCGCGCCCGCACGCTGCGTGGCGAAGCGCACGCTCGCCACCGCGGGCAATGCCCTGCCGCTGCCGACGTCGCGACAGCAGCGGCCGGGCATGCGATCGCTCAGTCGTAGCTGTTGTTCATGCACGGTGAGCTGACCGGCGTCAGCACACTGAAGCTGCTGGCGTACAGCGCGATGATGCAGGTCCCCGGCGCATCGCTCTGCACGTAGTTGCATTGCTTGCTGTTGCGGCTACGCGAGCTGCCGTCGCTCATCTGGAACGACAGGTTCCAGTAGTCGTTGGAGCCGGTCTGCGCCCGCAGCGGCACGGAGGCGATCGTGCCGCCCGGCGGCAGCGACGCCGAAGCGGCCGGATCCATGTAGTTGCCGCAGGTGTGCTTGACGCTGACGTTGTTGATCGTCTGGCCGGTGCAATTGACCACCGTGAAGGTGCCTTGGTACGGCGTGGCGCTGACGCCTTCGGCCAACGCGGGTTTGCTCTTGGTGCCGGCGTTGTCGCGGCTGTCGTCGGATGTGCTCATGGTGCGTCTCCTGGAGAGGCGTGGCGGTCTGCGGGGGTGGCATTACGCTAGCGCCGCCGCGAAGAACGCCGCCAGCGTCCGCCGCCGGTTCGCGTAGACAGGTGCAGTGCGTTTGGTAGACGACTTGCATGCGCGGCGCAGCGTGTAGACGCGCGGCACCTGGCGTTCGCTCATGCCAGGCGCGGCATCGCCTCCGATGATTCATACGCGGCTGCCAGACGCCTTCTCCCGCAGTGCCGCTATCGCGTTCGCCTCGCGCTGCAGCTGCGCCTCGCACTTGCCGTCGTTCGACAGGTGCAGATGCTGATGGACGCATCGACCGTCGTCGGCGTAGAGCTGCGGCAGGCCATCGCCGAATGGTCGCCAGAACCAAGCGGATGCGCAGCCGCCTCGCCACGCAGCCGCGAGCGAAAGCCTCGCCAGACCGGCAGGCGTTCGCGGCTAGTGCGGCAAGTCCCACTGCAAGCCGACCGTGTAGCTGCGGTCGGGGCCCGGCTCGTAGTAACGGCCGTTGCCGTCGTTGACGATGACCGAGCCGATGTAGCGGCGATCGAACGCGTTGTCGATGCGCGCGAAGGTGCGCAGGGTGCCGTGCGCGGTGGTCCAGCGCCGCGCCGCTTCCAGGTTGAGCAGGGCGTAGCCGGGCGCGGCCTCGCTGGCCAGGTCGTTGACCACGGTGTCGCCGGCGGCCACGCCCTCCACCGCGAATTGCCAGGCGCGCGGCTGCCACTGCCAGCGCGCGAACAGTTGCTGCTGCGGCACGCCGGGCAGGCGCGTGCCGGCGGCCACCACCGCGGTCGGCGTCGCGCAGCCGCTGCTGGCGCAGGTCAGGTAGGCCTGGCGCACCGTCGCCTGCAGCAAGGTGTAGGCCACCTGCAGTTGCGCGCTGGCGCCCAGCGGCAGGGTCAGGCTGGTCTCAGCGCCCTGGCGGCGGGTGCGGCCGATGTTGCGGTAGGTGCTGCGGCCGTTGGTGTTGCTGGCCACCGCCAGCTCGTCCTCGGTGGTGGCGCGGAACAGCGCCGCGTCCCAACGGGCGCCGGCGGCGTTGCGCCACTTCGCGCCCAGTTCCAGGTTCTGGCTGCGCGCGGCGTCCAGGTCCAGCGCCAGGCCGGCGCCGCCGTCGCGGCGGTAGCCCAGCTCGTTGAAGGTCGGGGTCTCGAACCCGCGCCCGGCCGAGGCGTAGAGCCGCAGGTCGTCGGTGACGCGGAACACCAGCCCGGCCACCGGCGTGGTCGCCGCATAGTCGGTGCGGCCGCTGTCGTCGGGATTGCGGCCGACGATGTAGGCATCGTTCGAGCGGAACCGCACTTGGCTGTGGCGCAGCCCGGCCAGCAGCGACCAGCGCTCGGCGAACTGCCACCAGGCCTGGGCGAACTGGTCCACGTTCTCCACCCGGTCCTGCTGGTCGCGGCGCAGCCGGCCCTTCACCCCGAGCGTGCTGCCGACGAAGTTCTCGTAGCCGGTGCGGTGCTGTTGCTGGCGGTCGGCATTGGCGCCGACGGTGAACTGGAACGGGCGGCCGCCCAGTTCGCCCTGCCAGGCCCAGCGCGCGTCGAGGCCGCCGTAGTCGCCGTCCAGGTCGATCACGCCGCCGGCATTGAGCGGGTTGCTCTGCGCGCCCACCGGGACCGAGAGGTATTGGGTGACGTCGCGGCGCCCGGCGTAGCCCATCAGCCGCCAGGTCTGCTGGTCCACCTGCTGGGTGAAGATCGCGCCGGCCTGCACCTGGCGGGTGGACTTGCGGGTGTCGAACTGGTCGGCGGCGGCGGTGGCCTGGCGCGGGTCGGCGGCGACCTGGGCGCGGCTCAGGCCCAGCGGATCCTGCGCATCGGGCGCCTCCAGCGCGTTGAGCAGCAGGTCCAGGCGCCGCCCGGGCGCCAGGTCGATGCCGATCTTGGCGTTGAAGGTGGTGCGCTGGGCGTGGCTGTGGTCGCGGTAGCCGTCGGTGCTGAAATGGGTGGCCGCCAGGTTGTAGTGGACGTCCCCCTGCTGGCCCAGCGCCTGCGCGCTGAGGGCGGCGGTGCCGTGGCTGCCGATCGCACTGCGCAGCCGCCACGGATCGTCCGGCTGGCCGTCGGCGCTCCACAGCTGCACCACGCCGCCGGAAGAGTTGCCGTACAGCGCCGAGAACGGCCCGCGCAGCACCTCGACCCGCTCGCTGCCGAACAGGTTGAAGTTGGACAGCTGGCCCTGGCCATCCGGCATCGTCGCCGGGATGCCGTCCAGCAGCAGGCGCACGCCGCGCACGCCGAACGCCGAGCGCGCGCCGAAGCCGCGGATCGACAGCTGGGTGTCCTGCGCATAGTTCTGGCGATCGCGCGCGAGCAGGCCGGGCACCCCGACCAGCGCCTCGGACGCCTGTATGCCGAGGCGGTCGCTCTCGCCCAGGCCGGTCGTGGTCAGCGACGCCGGCAGGTCGAAATCGGCCACGCCGCCGACGCGGGCGGCCTGGACCTGGAGCACTGGCAAGGTGGTGGCCGGATCCTCGCCGGGAGCGGCGTGGACCAGGGGCGACAGCGCCAGGGCGCAGGCCCCGCAGAGCAGGGCGGAGGGCAGGGAAGATGACATGGCCCATCATCGCCCAACTGCCGCCCGGCCGCACCCGGCCAAGCGCGGCAGCGTTTGTTAGGATGAGGTGTTTGACCGCGCCGGCTCCGGTCCTTCCGGCCCCCACCTCCGCCACCGAACGAGTACCGCCGTGTCCTTCTTTGCAAACGTGGAACAGGTCCCAGGCGACCCGATCCTGGGCCTGACCGAAGCCTACAACGCCGATTCCCGCCCGACCAAGGTCAACCTGGGCGTGGGCATCTACTACGACGAAAACGGCCGCATCCCGCTGCTGCGCGCGGTGCAGCAGATCGAACAGCAACTGGCGCAGGACGCCAGGCCGCGCGGCTACCTGCCGATCGACGGCCTGCCGGCCTATGACCTGGCCACGCAGAAGCTGCTGTTCGGCGCCGAGTCGCCGCTGCTGGCCGCCGGCCGCGTCGCCACCTCGCAGACCGTCGGCGGCAGCGGCGCGCTGCGCGTGGGCGCGGACCTGCTGAAGAAGCTGCTGTCCACCTCCACCATCGCCATCAGCAACCCGAGCTGGGAGAACCACCGCGCCGTGTTCGGTGCCGCCGGCTTCGACGTGGTCGAGTACACCTATTTCGATCCGGCCAGCCACGGCCTGAATTTCGACGGCATGCTCGCCGACCTGCGCCAGCTCGCCCCCGGCAGCGTGGTGCTGCTGCACGCCTGCTGCCACAACCCGACCGGCGCCGACCTGAGCCAGGCGCAGTGGCGCACCGTGGCCGAGCTGCTGAAGGAACGCAACCTGTTCCCGTTCGTGGACATCGCCTACCAGGGCTTCGACAAGGGCATCGACGCCGACGCCTACGCGGTGCGCCTGCTGGCCGAGGTCGGCATCGACAACTACGTGGTCGCCAGTTCCTACTCCAAGTCGTTCTCGCTGTACGGCGAGCGCGTCGGCGCGCTGTCGGTGGTCTCGGCGAATGCTGCCGAGAGCAAGGCGGTGCAGTCGCAGGTCAAGCGCATCATCCGCACCATCTACTCCAGCCCGTCCACGCACGGCGCCGCGCTGGTCGCCGGGGTGCTCAACAGCCCGGAACTGCGCGCGATGTGGGAGCAGGAACTGACCGAGATGCGCGAGCGCATCCACGCCCTGCGCGCCGGCATGGTGCAGAAGCTGGCCGCCCTGGGCGCGCCGGAGTTCGGCTTCATCCAGCAGCAGGCCGGCATGTTCTCCTACTCGGGCCTGAGCAAGGCGCAGGTGGACCGGCTGCGCGAGGAGTTCGGCATCTACGCGGTCGGCACCGGCCGCATCTGCGTGGCCGCGCTGAGCCAGAAGAACCTGGACTACGTGACCCAGGCCGTGGCGACCGTGCACAAGGGCTGAGCCCTGCGGTCCCGCGCCAAGCCGGAAGCGCCTGCGCTTCCGGCTTTTTTGTGCCTGCGTGGGGGCCGTGTCGGCCCGCGCCGGCATGGTCGCGGAACACCGTTGATCGAAATCTGCGGCGCAACCCGCGACAATGGCGGCCCCCTTCTCACGCAAGGCCGTCCTGCCCATGTCGCGAACGTCGCTGACCCGCTTCCTGATCGAAGAACAGCATGCCGGGCGTATCGGCCCGGAGCTGCGCCAGCTCATCACGATCGTGTCCCGCGCCTGCAAGCGCATCTCCATCGCGGTCAGCAAGGGCGCCCTCGGCGGCGTGCTCGGCGATGCCGGCACCGGCAACGTGCAGGGCGAAGCGCAGAAGAAGCTGGACGTGCTCAGCAACGACATCCTGCTCGAAGCCAACGCCTGGGGCGGCCACCTCGCCGCCTGCGCCTCCGAAGAGATGGACCACTGCCAGCCGGTGCCCGACAAGTACCCCAGCGGCGATTTCCTGCTGCTGTTCGATCCGCTGGACGGCAGCTCCAACATCGACGTCAACGTCTCGGTCGGCACCATCTTCTCGGTGCTGCGCGCGCCCCCAGGCACCGACAAGCCCGGCGACGAGCACTTCCTGCAGCCGGGCACCGCGCAGGTCGCCGCCGGCTACTGCATCTACGGCCCCAGCACGATGCTGGTGCTGACCCTGGGCCACGGCACCCACGCCTTCACCCTGGAGCGCGAGGAGGGCAGCTTCCTGCTGACCCAGGCCGACATGCGCATCCCCGAGGACACCGCCGAGTTCGCGATCAACATGTCCAACCAGCGCCACTGGGAAGCGCCGATGCAGCAGTACGTGGCCGACCTGCTGGCCGGCAGCGACGGCGTGCGCGGCAAGAACTTCAACATGCGCTGGATCGCCAGCATGGTCGCCGACGTGCATCGCATCCTCACCCGCGGCGGCATCTTCATCTATCCCTGGGACAAGAAGGACCCGGGCAAGGCCGGCAAGCTGCGGCTGATGTACGAAGCCAACCCGATGGGCATGCTGGTGGAGCAGGCCGGCGGCGCCGCCAGCACCGGCCGCGCACGCATCCTCGGCCTGCAGCCGGAGCAACTGCACCAGCGCGTGCCGGTGTTCCTGGGCTCGAAGAACGAAGTGGCCGAGGCGGTGCGGTATCACCTGGAGCACGACGCGGCAAATGGCTGAGCGGCGCCGCGGTCGGTGGCGCGGGCAGGACGTTGCCCCGTCTTCGCTCTCATCCGGCCGCTGTCTGCCGCGCAAGGCATCGCATAGGCGTTTTGCCTGATGCGAGGTGACGCCGTGGTACTTCAGGCGAGGAGCGAGCGGATCGGCGGCGTCGATGCCAATCGATTCCTCCAGATCTGTGAGACGCTGGGCTAGCCAGTCGCTGCGTGCACGCTGCCACGCAGCGCACATTGCAGCCACTCAGGTGTCAGGAGACCTAACATGCTCAAACGATGGCTTGCCGCCCTGCTAGCACTATTTGCCGCCGCTTCCCCGGCGGCAGCCGACTCGTGGCGGGAGGGAGGCCTCTACGCGACCAGTCGGCAGGAGGGTGGCTACGTATTGCTCAAGATCCTCAAGCTGGACGCGGATGGCGTACATGTGCGCGTCTACAGCAACGTCTACCCAGTGCCGCCCAAAGCGGTCGACACGTCCACCCTATATCTCGCTGGGGACAATCGACACGATGATGAACCCTTGGGCATGGGCCACCTCCCGATCTCCAGAGCCTCTTTCGCTGGCTGGGATCTTCATTTTGTCCAGCAGTCCTCGGTAACCGAGGAAGAACTCGAGGGTTACCGAATCTGGCAGGAAGCGCAGGGCGGCTATTTCTAGCACGGCCGCATGCGCTCCGCGTTGCGCCGGCAGTGGCGAACGACACGGATGGAAATCGAACGGATCAGGCCGGCGGACACTGCACGATGGCTCGACTGCGGTAGGGTAGCGGCGTCCGGCGCCAGCAGAGCGCGTTGATCGCCGGCGGTCGTCGCGTGCACCTGGTCGTCCCGGGCGGGAGGAACCCCATGAACCAGACCCTCGTCGTGCTGTTCTTCTTCGCCACCGCACCGGTCGCGCTGATGCCCACCGTCATCGCGCTGTTCACCCGCCACCGCTGGCGGCGGCGCATCGTGCTGGTCAACCTGGCGCTGTGGACGCTGCTGTTCTTCGCCGCCCGCAGCTTCACCCTGTACAACTCCAGCCGCTTCGAGCTGCCGACCCTGCTGGCGCTGGCGGTGTGGCTGGCGCTGCTGGGCATCGCGATCCGCGGCACGCCCGGGTCATCCAGGCGCTCCTAGCCACCGACAACGCCCGCACGCCTGGTCGGTGCGCGATGGGCGATCGCGGCGGCGGACCGCGCTCGGTGCACGTTTGCGGTGCCGCAGCGCTCACGACCCTTGCACGCCATCGCGACGCCAGGCCCATCGCGCCCGATCCACAGTGGCGTTTTACTGACGGAGTCGGACCATGTCCCTGCGCGCCTTCGGCCTGAACTGCTCGCTCAAGCGCGGCACTGCGCCCTCGTCCACCCAACGCCTGCTGGATCAGATCCTGCAGGCACTGGCCGCGCATGGCGTGCAGGGCGATTCGGCGCGTGTGGCCGACTTCGACGTGCGCCCCGGCGTACGTGCCGACGAAGGCGACGGCGATGCCTGGCCGCAGCTGCGCCAGCGCGTGCTGGACGCAGACATCGTCGTGCTGGCCACGCCGATCTGGGTCGGTCATCCCTCGAGCCTGGCGCAGCGCGTGCTGGAGCGCATGGATGCGTTCCTCGGCGAAATCGGCGACGACGGCGTCTATCCGACCTTCAACCGCGTGGCCATGGTCGCGGTGGTGGGCAACGAGGATGGCGCGCACAAGGTCAGTGCCGATCTCTACCAAGGGCTCACCGACTTCGGTTTCAGCGTCGCCGCCGGCAGCCCGCCGTACTGGGTCGGCGAGGCGATGGGCAGCACCGACTACCGGGACCTGAAGCAGACGCCGAAGGTACTGGCCGACACCATCAAGACCGCCGCCAGCAACGCCGCGCACCTGGCGCGCCTGCTCAAGGCCAATCCGTACCCGCCGCCGCTGGCCTGAGCGTTCCGCCGCGTCGGAGCGCCAGTGGCACGGAGCCGCTGCGCTGCGGCTGCAACCCTGCGAAATCGCTGGTAAGGTCGCGCGATGTCCGACCTGCATCCCGATTTCATCGAAGTGTTCGATGGCGCCATGTCCCGCGAGGACTGCGCCGCCATCCTGCGCCGCCTGCGCGGCAGCACCCAGTTGCGGCCCGGCGAGGTCGGCAGCGGCGTGTTCCCCGAGCTCAAGCGCAGCCGCGACCTGCGCATCAGCGGCCTGGAACCGTGGCGCGACGTGGAACAGCGGCTGCAGCAGGCCGTGTTCGGCGGGCTGCTCGGCTACCTGCGCAAGTACCCGCAGACCCTGATCTCGCCGCTGATGCTGCAGGTGCCCGGCGCCGACGGCCAGCCGCACCGGCTCGGCGCCGACGACTTCGCCCTGCTCGACGACGCCGCGCTGTCCAACCTGGCGCGCACCTGCCTGCGCCCGGGCGCGATCAACCTGCAGTGGTACGAAGCAGGCGAGGGCGGCTACCCGTACTGGCACTGCGAACTGTACCCGCGCGATCCGAGTGCCGAGACCCTGCACCGGCACCTGCTGTGGACCCTGTATCTCAACGACGATTTCGACGAGGGCGAGACCGAGTTCCTGTTCCAGCGCCGCAAGATCGCCCCGCGCGCCGGCAGCCTGCTGATCGCCCCGACCGCCTTCACCCATACCCATCGCGGCAACCGCCCGCAACGCGGCGACAAGTTCATCGCGACGAGCTGGATCCTGTTCCAGTCGGCGCAGGCGCTTTACGGCAGGGAATAGGGAAGGGGGAATGGGGATTCGTCAAAAGCAGGGATTCGGGAGTGGGGATTGGGGATTGGGGATTCGTAAAAGCGGCTTTCTTGGTGGCTGAATTGCAGTGGCTGCGTCGGGCCGCCGCGACGCGCCGCTCTTGCTAATCCCCAATCCCGAATTCCGAATCCCTGCCCCATTGCGAATCCCGAATCCCCAATCCCGAATCCCCAATCCCCGCTCAAAACAACACACCCTGCGGCGACGGCGGGCGCGGCGGCTGCGGTTTGACGAAGTGGCTGCAGTCCAGGCGGCGGCGCGGGGACTCGGCATAGCCCAGCCGCTTGTGCGCCAGGGCGAAGCGCCGTGCCAGCAGGTCAGCGTAGACCCCTTCGCCGCGCATGCGCTTGCCGAAGGTGCTGTCGTAGTCCTTGCCGCCGCGCAACTGCTGCACCGTGCTCATCACGTGCGCGGCGCGGTCGGGATGGTGCGCCTGCAGCCAGTCGCGGAACAGCGGCGCCACTTCGTTCGGCAGGCGCAGCAGCACGTAGCCGGCGGACTCGGCGCCGGCCTCGCGGGCCGCCTCCAGCACCGCTTCCAGCGCGTGGTCGTTGATCCACGGGATCACCGGCGCCACCATCACTCCGACCGGCACGCCGGCCTCATGCAGGGTGCGCATCGCGCGCAGCCGCGCGTGCGGCGCCGAGGCGCGCGGCTCCAGTCTGGCCGACAGCCGCGGGTCCAGCGAGGTCACCGAGAAGTGCACGCTGACCAGGTTGTCGCGGGCCAGCGGCGCCAGCAGGTCCAGGTCGCGCTCGACCAGCGCGTTCTTGGTGATCAGCGAAAACGGGTGGCGGGTCTCGGCGAAGACCTCGATCAGGCGCCGGGTCAGCTGCAGCTTGCGCTCGATCGGCTGGTAGGCGTCGGTGTTGATGCCCAGCGCGATCGGGCTGGGCATATAGCCGGGCTTGGCCAGCTCGCGGCGCAACAGCTCCGGGGCATTGGTCTTGGCGAACAGCCGCGTCTCGAAGTCCAGCCCCGGCGACAGGTTCAGATAGGCGTGGCTGGGGCGGGCGAAGCAGTAGCTGCAGCCGTGCTCGCAGCCGCGGTACGGGTTCACCGATTGCGCGAACCCCACGTCCGGCGACTGGTTGCGACTGATGATGCTGCGTGCGGTCTCCTCGCTCACCTGGGTGCGCAGGCGCGGGGCGGCGAATTCCTCGCTGTCGTCGGGGTGCCAGCCGTCGTCCTCGGCCTGGCTGACGGTCCGTTCGAAGCGGCCCGGCAGATGGCTGCCGGCGCCGCGGCCCTTGATAGCGGTGCTCATCGGCATAGGCTACGCGGCAGCCGTCTCGGCGGATGCGACGGCACCGACGGCGGCGCTGAATCTTTCAGGCGACGCAGGCAGCGTGGCTCACCTCCGCCCGTTGCCCACGGCGGCGCAGCAGATCGACGTTCCACGGCGGGCCGGGGGCGTGCCGCTCTTCGGCGATGACGCTGCCATTCGCCGAACCGGGGCCTCGTCGCGGGCGCCCGCGAACGCCGTCGCCTTGGCGTCACTCGGTTGCCGCGAACGCCTGCTGTCATGCACCCGCAGTGCAGCGCTGGTTCGCAGAGCGGATGGCTGCCAGCGCGCCAGACAGCAAACCCACGCGATCCGGGCGGTCGCCGCGGTGCCGGGCCGGCACCGCCTTCGCCGCAACCTCCGCGTCACCCTCTAGAATCCGCCGATGCTCGTGATCGCGACTCTGCAGAACACCTGGGACCGGCTGACCGGCATCCCGCACATCGGCGCCTACCTCACCGCCGCCTACCTGCTGTACATCCTGTGGCTGAGCGGCTGGATCGTGCTGCAGAAACGCGAGCCGGCGGCGACGCTGAGCTGGGTGCTGTCGCTGGCCGCCTTGCCCTACCTGGGCTTCGTCATCTACTACCTGCTGGGCCCGCAGAAGGTGAAGCGGCAGCGCCTGCGCCGCGGCCGCTCGCGCTCGGGCATGGAGCACTACAGCAGCGTCTGCCCACCCGACGCCGACTGCACCGAGCTGGCCAAGATCGCCCAGGCCACCACCGGCCTGGCGCCGAGTTCGGCCACCGCGGTGCAGTGGCTGGTCGACGGCGCGGCGACCTATGAGGCGATCCTGCGCGACATCGGCGCCGCGCAGCACCACGTGCACCTGGAGTACTACATCTTCAATCCCGACCGCACCGGTACACGCATCCGCGACGCGCTGGTCGAGCGCGCCCGCGCCGGGGTGCGGGTGCGGCTGCTGCTGGATGCGGTCGGCTCCTCGCAGGTGCGCAAGCGCTTCCTGCGGCCGCTGCTGGAGGCCGGCGCCGAGGTGGCCTGGTTCCATCCCACCCAGTTGCTGCGGCCGTTCAAGTTCAAGCGGCCCTGGGTCAACCTGCGCACCCACCGCAAGATCGTGGTGATCGATGGCCGCATCGCCTTCACCGGCGGCATCAACGTCACCGACGAAGAGAACGAGGCGCTGCGCGCCGATGCCTACCGCGACCTGCACCTGCGCTGCGAGGGCCACGTCGTGCGCAGCCTGCAGCTGGTGTTCGTGGAGGACTGGCTGTACGCCACCCGCCAGGGCCGCGACGCCTTCGACATGGCGCGGATCTGGCCCAGCGACATGCCCAGCCGCGACGCCGGCAGCATCCAGGCACAGGTGCTGGTGTCGGGGCCGGATTCGTCGTGGGAAAGCATCCATCGCCTGCAGGTCGCGGCGATCCACGAGGCGCAGCGGCGGGTATGGCTCGTCACGCCGTATTTCGTGCCGGGCGAGGCCGCGCGCATGGCGCTGACCTCGGCGGCGCTGGGCGGGCTGGACGTGCGCCTGCTGGTGCCCAAGCGCAGCGACTCGCGGCTGGTGACCTTGGCCGCGCGCTCCTACTTCGACGAACTGCTGCAGGCCGGCGTGCGGATCTACGAGTACGGCCCGCGCATGCTGCATACCAAGGCGTTGATCACCGACGAGGACCTGTGCCTGGTCGGCAGCGCCAACTTCGACAACCGCAGTTTCCGGCTCAATTTCGAGGTCGCCACGCTGTTCCGCGACCGTGGGCTGACCCGGCAGCTGGCCGAGCTGCTGGAAGGCGAGATGGCCGATGCGGTGCGCGTGCGCGACGACCGCAAGCGCTCGCTGTGGCGCTACCGGCTGCCGGAGGCGGTGGCGCGGCTGACCTCGCCGCTGCTGTAAGCGCGGCGCCCCGGCGCCAGGAGCGGTGCACGCCGGCCGCGGTGCCACGTGGAACCGGCACGCCCGGCGGCGCTACACTGCGCCATCCTTGGGGAGATCGTCATGTACTGGCTCTTTCTGCCGCTCGCGCTGGGTGCTTTCGTTCTGGCGTTCACGACGCCGCACATGTGGTTGCTGGTGGTGAGCCTGCTGGCCGCGCTGGCCTTTCTGCTGGCCTGGGCACGCGGCTGGTACGTGGCCAAGATCGGCGATGCCAGCCAGCGCGACGCGATGCCGATGATCGACCCGGCCGAACTGCGCCGCCTGCGCGAGCAGGCCGAGGCGCGCCGCGCCGCGGCCGCCGCCAGCGACGACGCCGCGGCACCGTAAGCGGTTCGCCGGCGATGACCAAGCTCAGCGTCAACGTCAACAAGATCGCGGTGCTGCGCAATTCGCGCGGCGGCGACCTGCCCAGCGTGCTCGACGCCGCGCGTGCCTGCCTGGACGCCGGCGCGCACGGCATCACCGTGCACCCTCGCCCGGACCGGCGCCACATCCATGCCGAGGACGTGCTGGCGCTGGCCGAACTGACCCGCGAGCGCGGCGTCGAATTCAACATCGAGGGCAACCCGTTCGCGCCGCCGCGTCCCGGCTATCCGGGACTGATCGCGCTGTGCGCGCAGACCCGCCCGGCGCAGGCCACCCTGGTGCCCGACGGCGACGGCCAGCTCACCTCCGACCACGGTTTCGACTTCGGCCGCGACAGCGAGCGTCTGCGCCCGCTGATCGCCGAACTGAAGGCCCTGGGCTGCCGGGTCAGCCTGTTCGTCGATGCCGACAACCCCGATCTGGCGGTGGCGGCCGAACTGGGCGCCGACCGCATCGAGTTGTACACCGGTCCCTATGCCGCCGCGTGGGAGCAGGGCGACAGCGCCGCGGCCGCGCCGTTCGCTGCCGCCGCACGCCGCGCGCAGGCTGCCGGGCTCGGCGTCAACGCCGGCCACGATCTGGCCCAGGCCAATCTCGGCGCGTTCCTGGAGACGGTGCCGCAGGTGCTGGAAGTGTCGATCGGCCACGCGCTGATCGGCGAGGCGCTCTACGCCGGGCTCGATGCCACGGTGAAGGCCTATCTGGCGGTGCTGGCCGGGGCACGCTGAGCGAGGCCGGCAGCGCGGCCTGGCTCCCTGGAACTTGCGGGCGTCGCGGGCGCAGCGATCGCGTGCAGCAAGGTTGTCGCGATCGGCGCAATCCGATCAACCTGGGCGTTCGCTGCCTCCCGCAAGCGGAAACGCGCGAGTTCCCGACGCGCGCGACGCCACCGGCAATGGTGGCGTCGCACCACAGACCGCCTGTTACTGCACGAAGCCGATGCGCTGGACGTCGGCGTTCTTGGCCGCCGCCAGCACCTTGGCCATGGCCTCGTAGTCGGCGTCCGGGCTGGCATCGATGCGCAGTTCGGGCGGATTGCCGGCCGCCTGCGCCATCGCTTCCTGCAGCCGGGGCTGCAGATCGCGCAAGGCCAGCGGCGCGGCATTCCAGAACAACTGGCCACTGGCGTCCAGGCGCAACTGGATCGGGTCCGGTGGTGGCAAGGGCCTGGACAGTGCCGGCGTCCGCTGCGGCAGGTCCATGGCGATCGTCCGCGTCAGCATCGGCGCGGTGACGATGAAGATGATCAACAGCACCAGCATCACATCGACCAGCGGGGTGACATTGATCTCCGCCAGCGGTCCCCGATTCCCTGCAGCACTGAACGCCATGGCCAGCCTCCTGTGGGTGTGGTGTCGCGTCACCAGCCTACACCCGCGGCGCGCCGGGAGGCGAGGGGTGGCGACAGGCGCGCGGGCTCGGGAGTGGTCCCGCATCGGACTGCTCAGGCCGGGAGGCGAGCAGGCGAGCGCGAAGCACGCTCGGCCAGGCGGACGACGCGACGCGCCACACGCAGGACCGCGGGCCGGCATCGTCGCAGCGGGCAGTGCAGCCAACCGTGCACGCACAAAAAAACGCCACCGTTGCCGGTGGCGTTTGCAGTCGCGTCATGACTGAGGTGTTGCGGTGAAGCGAATTGCGGTGAAGCTTATTGCTGCACGAAGCCGATCTTCTTCATGTCCGAGTTCTTGGCGGCGGCCAGCACCTTGGCCATCACTTCGTACTCGGAATCCGGATTGGCATCGATGCGCAGTTCCGGCTGGTTGGTCGGATCGCGCTGGACTTCGTTTTCCATCATCTGCGGGAGCGCACTCACCGCCACCGGGCTGTTGTTCCAGAACACCTGGTTCGACGCATCGATCCGCAGATCGATCGGCGGCGGCGGATCGCGCAACTGCGGCGGCGGGTTGATGACCCGCTGCGGCAGATCCACGTCGATCGGGTACGTCATGATCGGCGCGGTCACGATGAAGATGATCAACAGCACCAGCATCACGTCGACCAGCGGCGTGACGTTGATGTCGGCCATGGGACCACGGCCGCCTCCTGAGCTGAACGCCATGGCTCAGTTCCCCTTCTCTTTGGTCGCAACGAAGCCGACGTCCAGCATGCCCTGACTCTGCGCGATCTTGGTGATCTCGTTGATCGTGCGCATCTTGGTGGTGCGGTCGCCACGCAGGTTGAGCGGCGGCTGCGGGGTCTGCTGTGCAGCGGTCGAGAAGCGCGACTCCAGGGCTTCCTTGGAAATCGGCTCATCGTTCCAGTACAGCGACCCATCCTCCTTGACCGCCAGGGTGATCGGATTCGGACGCTTGTCGTCCTTGTCCGGATCCTGCTTCAAGTTGGCTTGGGGCAGTTCCACCTTGACCTTGTGGGACATCAGCGGTGCCGTGATGATGAAGATGATCAGCAGCACCAGCATCACGTCCACGAGGGGCGTGACGTTGATGTCGGCCATGGGGCCGCCGCTGTTACCACTACTGAAAGCCATAACGGGCTCCGTTAACGTTGCGTGGACGACTTAGCCGGGATCAGCGAACGCGCGAACCGGTGGCGAAGAAGTCGTGCAGGTCGTGAGCGAAGGTGTCGAACTTGGCGATCACCGAGCTGTTGACCTTGCTGAAGAAGTTGAAGGCGAACACGGCCGGGATCGCGACGAACAGACCGATCGCGGTCATGATCAGCGCTTCACCGACCGGGCCGGCCACGGCGTCGATCGAGGCGGAGCCGGTGGCACCGATCTTGATCAGCGCGCCGTAGATGCCCCACACCGTACCCAGCAGACCGACGAACGGTGCGGTCGCACCGACGGTCGCCAGCAGGGTCATGCCCGACTGCAGCTTGGTGCTTTCGCGGGTCACGGCCTGACGCAGGGCGCGGTCGACGAACTCCGAACGGCTCAGGGTCTCGCCCAGGCCGGTGCCGGTGCCGGCTTCGGCGCGCTGGTGGTGCGCGGCGGCCTGCGCGGCGTCCAGGGCGATCTTCGAGAACGGCTCGGAGGCCGGCTGCTCTTCCATCGCACGGATGGCGTCCTGGGCGTTCGGGGTGTCCCAGAACAGGCTGGTGACGCGGTCGGCCTGGCTCTTCAGACGGGTGGCGCGGAAGATGTTGATGATCGTCCAGTACCAGGACGAGGCGGACATGATGATCAGGGTGATGAGCACCACCCAGGAGACGGCGAAGTCACCCGGCTTGGAGGTCATTTCGGTGATCAGGTGCTCGAAGCCCATCTGCGACAGGGCGTTCGATGCGTTGTTGCCCCCCGCAGCAGCGGCGATGAAAATTTCCTGCAGCATGACGCTTACCTTTGTTGTGTGTGGTGGTGATGAGGGTGGTGCAAAGAGTAGACAGGGTCTGCGGACCGGCGGTGCGCCGGTCCGCGCAACCTTTGTATCAGTTCAGCGCGAAGTTGACCGGGACGCGGACGCGGCCGGCGGTCTTCTGTCCATTGACGACAGCGGCATTGAACCGCCACTTGCGCGCTGCTTCCATGGCGGCGCGGTCCAGGTCGCGGTTGCGGCTGGATTTCTCGACGGCAACGTTCGTGACGTTACCACTGGCATCGACATCGATGATCAGGATCACCTCGCCCTGCGCGCCCGACCGGAATGCAGCCGGCGGGTACTTCGGCGGGTTCATGTTCTTCGACGAGATATCGACGCTAGCGCTGATGTCGGAGGGTGCGGCCGGCGGCGCGGGCGGCGACGGCGGGGTGGCCACGTCGTTCGGGCGCGGCTCCGGCACGTCGATCACCGGGGCTTCCGGCGGCGGCGGCAGCGGGGTCGGCTTCGGCGGCGCGAGGTTCTTCACCGGCGGCGGCGGAGTTTCCGGCGGCTTCGGCGGCGGCGGCGGCGGCGGGGG